>DASZLD010000132.1:0-31013 GCA_035552655.1 Acidimicrobiales bacterium | reverse complement strand
TTGTCGGGCAGCATGGCGCCGGCCGGACCGGACAGTGCCTCCAATCCCGACACGGCGGCGAGACGGGCGGCGACCCCGGCTCCCCCGGCTACCTCGGCCGCCACCACCAGCACGGTGTCATCACCGGCGACGGTGCCGATGACCCCGGGAAACCCGCTCCGGTCGAGGGCGGATCCCACGACGTGAGCCGAGCCCGGCGGCGTCCGCAGTACTACCAGGTTGCCCGAGAAGGCCGCCTCCACCACCCATTCGCCCAGGATCCGCCGGAGGTGGTCCTCTGGCGCCACCTGGTGGGAGGGCAGCTCGGGCAAGGCATAGGCCGTGTCCCCGCCAGGCAGGCGGACCTTGAGCGCACCCAGCTCCTCGAGATCCCGCGACACGGTGGCCTGGGTAGCCTCGATCCCCTCGCCTGCCAGGAGCTCGACCAGATGGGTCTGGCTGCCCACCGCTCTCGTCTCCAAGAGCTTGGTGATGCGGTGTTGCCGCTGGTGCTTGGTCACCTTCATCGTGAGCTCCCGGTCGGCTGGTGGTGGTCACCGGGTTGGGCGGGTTGGCCAGGTTGGCCCGGTTCGGCGGGTTGGCCGGGTTCGGCGGGTTGGTGGCCCGGTTGGCCGGGTTCGGCGTGGGTCAGCCAGGCCAGGAGCCCCCGCATGGCGTGCATCCGGTTGGCGGCCTGGGGCCAGATCCGGCTCTGGGAGCCGTCGACCACGTCGGCGGCAATCTCCTCGCCACGGTGGGCAGGGAGGCAATGCAGCACGATGGCCTCCGGTGCGGCCTGTTTCATCAGGGCCTGATCGACGGTGAACCCGGCAAAGGCCTGAAGCCGGACGCGGGACTCCTCTTCTTGCCCCATCGACGTCCACACGTCGGTGTAGACGGCATCGACACCCGCTGCCGCTTCGGCAGGATCCTCGGTCACCAGACCGGTGCCGCCCAGACCCCGAATCCGTTCGAGGTCGGCGTCGCTCGGCCCGTAGCCCTTGGGCGAGGCCACGTTGACGGTGAGCCCCACCATGGCGCCGCCCAGGGCCAGCGACAACCAGACGTTGTTGGCGTCACCGATGTAGGCCACGGTCCGGTCCTCGAGCGACCCACCGAACTCGTGACGCAGGGTCAACAGGTCGGCCAGGGCCTGGCAAGGATGAGCCACATCGGAGAGGAGGTTGACCACCGGCACGGGCACGCCGCTGGCGTCAAGGGCGGCGGCCATCCGGGTCAGCGAGCGATGGTCCATGACCCGGGCGCACAGGACGGAGTGGTAGCAGGCGAGCGTGCGGGCCACGTCCTCGGCCGTCTCCCGCACATCCAGGCCCACTTCGGCTCCCTGGATGTAGACCGGATGACCCCCGAGGGCAACGACGGCCATCTCCGTGCTGTTGCGCGTGCGGGCCGACGGCTTCTCGAAGAGCAGGGCCACCCCGTGGCCGTCCAGGGCCGGGGACAGGTCGGCCGGATCGACCTCGGCCAGGGCGAGGACGGCCTCCAGCTCGGCGGGCGTGAGGCTGTCGACATCGAAGAAGTGCCGGGTACCGGTCATGGGCTCTCCACCGCCTCGGGCAGGGACGCGAGCACGGCGTCCAGCACCGACAGCGCTTCGGTGATCTCGCCCTCGCTGACCAGCAATGGTGGTGCCAGCCGAAGCGAGTCGGTCCGTGGGGCGTTGACGATGAGGCCGGCATCGAGCGCGGCGCGACAGGCTGCCGGGGCAAACTCCCCGGTCAGCTCGGCGGCGAGCAGGAGGCCCTGGCCTCGAACGGCACGTACGTGGGGCAGCGCGGCCAGACCGGTGGCCAGCTTCTCCCCCGCCTGGCGGGCCAGCTCCGGCACGTTGGCCTCCTCCATCACCGCCAGGGTGGCCCGGGCTGCCGACATGGCCAGGGGCTGTCCCCCGAAGGTGCTGCCGTGGTCACCGGGCACGAACGCCGCCGCCACTTCGGCCCGGGCCCAGCAAGCGCCGACGGGCATCCCGTTCCCGAGCGACTTGGCCATGGTGACCACGTCGGGCTCGATCCCCAGGTGCTGGAACCCGAACCAGCGCCCAGTACGGCCCAGCCCGGTCTGGATCTCGTCCATGATCAGCAAGATGTTGCGGTCGGTGCACAGCTGGCGCACTCCGGCCAGGTAGTCCGACGACGGCACCATCACCCCGGCCTCGCCCAAGATGGGCTCGAGGATCACCGCCCCCACCCGGTCCGGGTCGCAGGCGGCCTCCAGGGCATCGAGGTCGTCGAAGGGAACATGGTCGAAGCCCTCGGGCAAGGGCAAGAACGCGGTCTGCTTCTCGGGTTGACCGGTGGCCGCCAGCGTGGCCAGGGTCCGCCCGTGGAAGGCGTCCCAGGTGGCCACCACGCCGAACCGACCGGGCCCCGCCCACCGCCGGGCCAGCTTCAGGGCGCACTCGTTGGCCTCGGCTCCCGAGTTGCCGAAGAACACCTGGCCGCCGGCCCGCTCCCTGCCCCCGCCGATCAGGCGATCGATGGTGACGGCCACCTCGGGGCCGATGGCGTTCCCGAACAGGTTGGACACGTGCAGCAACGTTCGGGCCTGCTCGGCGATGGCCTCGGCCACCACGGGATGGGCGTGCCCGAGCGAGGTCACGGCCAGCCCGGAGAGGAAGTCGAGGTACCGCTTCCCGTCCACGTCGAACAGGTAGGCGCCCTCGCCCCGGACGAAGGTGACCGGGGGCTCCGCGTAGTTGTGCATGAGCGCGGTGCGGTCGATCGTGGTCGTGCTCATGCGCCCACCCCGTCGATCGTGGCGGCACTCAGACTGTCGATCGTGGTCGTGCTCATGCTCCCACCATGGTCCCGACGCCCTCGTCGGTGAAGACCTCGAGCAACAGGGCGTGGGGGGTGCGGCCGTCGAGAATGTGGGCATGGCCGACGCCGGAGCGCACGGCCTGGGCGCAGGCCTGGACCTTGGGGATCATCCCGCCGTTGGCGGCGCCGGAGGCAACGAGTGCATCGAGCTCATCGGCGGTGATGCTGCTGATGAGGGTGGAGGGGTCGTCGGGAACGGATCGCAGCCCGGCCACGTCGGTCAGGAACACCAGCTTCTCGGCCTTGATCGCCGTGGCCAGGTGGCCGGCAAAGGTGTCTGCGTTGATGTTGAACGCCTGCCCGGTCTCGTCGCTCCCGATAGTGGCCACCACCGGGATCAGCCCCTGGGCCAGCAGCTGGTGCACGATGATCGGGTCCACCTCGACCACGTCACCCACGTAGCCCAGCTGCTCCGACTTGGCCTCGGCGGTGATGAGGTTGGCGTCCTCGCCCGACAACCCCACGGCCAACGCGCCGTGCACGTTCACGGCGCTCACGATGTCTCGGTTCACTTTGCCGACCAGCACCATCCGGACGATGTCGAGGGTGTCGGCATCCGTGACCCGGAACCCACCCAAGAACTCAGTGGCGATACCCAGACGGCCCAGGAGCTCGCCGATCTGCGGGCCACCCCCGTGGACGACCACGGGCAGCATGCCCACCGACCGCATCATGACGATGTCCTCGGCGAATGATGCCAGCGCGGTCGCCTCGTCCACCGCGGGCTCACCCGGCTTGGACTGGAGGACGTTGCCGCCGTACTTGACCACCACCACCTTGCCCCAGAAGCGCCGAATGTAGGGAAGGGACTCGACCAGGACGCCCGCCTTGTCGGCCGGGGTCTGGGCCAGGCCCTGCGCGGCGCGGAGATCGGGTATCGAATCCGGCTGGATGGCGCTCATGATGTCCCCCGGTTCTCGTCGATGTACCCGTATCCGAGGTCGACGGTCATGGACACGCCGACCCCGTCCCCGAGGCCCAACCGGCAATGGATGTCCACCGTCCTCGAAGCCATGTGGGCAGCCACCGCGCCCTCGTCGTGGGGCACGGCCACGCCCTCCCTGCAGACGTCGACCCCGCCGTAGGCGACGGCCACCCTGTCCATGTCGAACCCGACCCCAGCGGAGCCCAGGTCGCTGACCACGCGACCCCAATAGGGGTCCTCGCCGTTCAACGAGCACTTCACCAGCAATGAGTCGGCCACCTTTCTGGCCGCCTGGTGGGCTTCCCCGTCGGAGATCGCCCCGGTCACCCGCACATGGGCAATCCGTGATGCTCCTTCGGCGTCCTCGGCCATCAGGCGGGCCAGCCCGGCGCAGGCTTCGGTAGCTGCGTCGACCAGTACGCCGTCGTGGACGGGCCCGGCCCGGCCGCTGGCCATGAGGGTCACCGTGTCGTTGGTCGAGGTACAGCCGTCGACGGTCAACGTGTTGAACGAGTCGCGCACCGCGATCCGCAAGAGGGCGGCCAGGGCGTCGGGCTCCACGGCGGCGTCGGTGGTGAGAAAGGCCAGCATGGTCGCCATGTTCGGCGCCAACATGCCTGCCCCCTTGGCCATCCCGGCCATGGTGAACCCCGCTCCTTCGACCAGCACCTCCTTGCGCCCCCCGTCGGTGGTGAGGATCCCGGTGGCCGCGTCCTCGGCTGCTTGCGGCGACGACGATCGGGCGGCCACCAGAGCAGGGATCCCTGCCTCGATGGGGCCCATGGGCAGGGGAATCCCGATGAGCCCGGTGGAGCAGACCAAGACCTCGGCTGCATCCACCCCGAGACCGTCGGCGGCCGCGGCACACATGCGCTCGGCATCGGCCCGGCCCTGCGCTCCGGTGGCGGCGTTGGCGTTGCCACTGCTCACCAGCACGGCCGCGGCCCGACCCCCGGTGGCCTGCAGATGGTCCCGACTGATTTGAACCGGTGCCGCCGCGGCCAGGTTGGTGGTGAAGGTGGCCGCGGCGGGAACGGGCGCCCCGTCGTCGGTGGCCACCAGGGCCAGGTCGAGGGCGCCCGAGGCCTTGATGCCTGAGGCAAACCCGGATGCCACAAAGCCCTGGGGGGTGGTGATGCTCATGGGTACTCCCCCACGGTGGGCCGGCCGGTGGTCATGGGTACGCCCCCACTGTGGGCAGGCCTGTGGTCATGGGTACGCCCCCGCGGTGGGCAGGCCGGTGGTCTCGGGAAGACCGAGGGCCAGGTTGGCGCACTGGATCGCTTGGCCCGACGCTCCCTTGACCAGATTGTCGAGCGCGCACAGGGCCACGATCCACCCGGTCCGCGGATCGACCCGCACGGTAACGTGCGCGCAGTTTGATCCTGACGTGGCCTTGGTCGACGGGGGAGCCGGGGTGACCACGACGAACGGCTCCTCCCGGTAGGCCTCGTGGAGCAGTTCGAGGGCAGCCTCGGTGGTCAGGCCCCCGTCGGGGTCCGCCGGCCGGGCGTAACAGGTGGCCAGGATGCCTCGCACCATCGGTGCCAGGTGCGGGGTGAACAGCACCTGGGCACCCAGGTTCTGCTCGATCTCGGGTGTGTGCCGATGGTTGAGCAGCCCGTAGGCCAGAAAGTCCTCGTCCACCGTGCCGAAGTGCAGGTTGGGCTTGGGGGCGCGACCGGCACCGGACACGCCACTGGCGGCATCGACGACGATGCCGGTGGAGTCGATCACCCCGGCCCGCATCAATGGCGCGAGGGCCAGCGAGGCGGCGGTCGGGTAGCACCCCGGCGCGGCGATGAGCCGTGCTCCGTGCAGGTCGTCCCGGAACAGCTCGGGGAGGCCGTAACGGAACCGGGTCAGGAGCTCGGGAGCGGTGTGCTCGTGCCCGTACCAGGTCGGATACAGCGAGGGATCCCGCAAACGGAAGTCGGCAGCCAGGTCCACCACCACCCCGACATGCGGTTCGATCTCGGGCACGATGTGTTGCGACTCCCCGTGGGGCAGGGCCAAGAACACGGCGTCGAGCCCGTCGAGGTCGGACGCTTGCGCCGACCCGAATGCCAGGGATGGATAGGCCGCGGCCAACGAGGGTGTGTGGTCCCCGACCGCCTGTCCAGCTGCTGTGCCGGCCCCGGCCACCACCACTTGGAGGTCGGGATGGGACGCGCACAGTCGCAGGACCTCGATGCCGGCATACCCCGAGGCGCCGATCACACCCACCTTCATGACGCGACCATGGACATGAGTTGCTCAGCTGGGTGACCGAACCCGACACCAGGGACTCCTGCGTTCATTCTGTAAGTATATGCGTATTGGCGCATAAACATGCAACACCACCTGGTGGATCGGGCTGCTGGTCCCGGTGGGCCGTCCGTGGGGGCCGATGGGCCGTCCGCGGGGGCCGGTGGGCGGTCAGTGGGTGCCGGTGGGCCGGCGAACGATCCTTGACCACGGCGAGGACCGCTCGTTACCGTCGAACCATCCCAGATTGCCGGGTACCGGGACCCTTGGGCGCCACGGCCTCACCATTGCACCAGCACGGCAGGAGTCCTGCATGTCCGAAATCCCCAGGCCTGATGGCCGATCTAGCACCCATGTTCCCGGTTCCAGCGTCGATGTTCCCGATGTCGCCATCGATTTTCCCGATGATCCAGCTGTGGCCGTCGTGCTCCACCAGGTACCCGAGTTCGAAACGGCATACCTGGACCTCGTCACCGCTTTTGATGATGCTCCTGGTGGGCCGGCGGTCTTTACCGAGCTGGCTGATTTCGTCGCCTCCCGCCTTGCCTGGATGGAGGCCGACCGCCCGGTGCTGGAGCGAAGCCTCCGAGCCGTCGAGGCAGTAGCCGACGGCCAGGACCCTGAATCGGCCGAGCTGGTCGGGTACGCCTTCCTCGACAGCCTCTCCCCCGTCGATCGTGAGCGCATCCGCCCGTGGTTGGGCCCCCGAACCCGCTCGCTCCTCGACGAGCTCGAAGGCGGGGGTCTGCTGGGTGACGAGGTCGAGCCTCCGGACTGACCGAACAGCCAAGCGAGTGGACCGCTACCCGCTCACTCGCCGGCAAGGCAGCTCACCCAACCCGCCACGCAGCTCCGCGCAGGCGTCGGCCACACAGCTCAGCGCAGGCTGGCCCCGAAGGCCGACTCGACCGCTTCAATGCAGCGCGCCCGCTCGATACCGACCTCATCATCGGTCAGGGTCCGGTCGAGGGCGCAGAACCGGAGGTGGTAGGCCAGGCTCCTGGTTCCCTCCGGCACCGAGTCCCCCCGGTACACGTCGAACAGGCTGACCGACTCGAGCAGGTCCCCACCAGCACGCCTGAGCGCAGCCAGCACGCTGCCGGCCGGAACGCCTTCGGGCACGACGAAGGCGAGGTCGATGTCCGCCGAGGGGAACCGGCTGATCGGTTTGGCGTCCTCCGAACGACGGAGCACCGTGGCCGGATCGAGCAGTTGGCTGAGGTCCACATCGAGCCAACCAACGCGGAGAGGCCTCCCATCCGCACCCACCAGCCCGTACTGGCTCACGATTAGCGGGTCGGCCTCGCCCACCTCGCCGATGGTGGACTTCGGGTCACTGGCGAGCTGCGGGCTGCCCTCGTCATGAGGCACACCGGGCGTGTTCAAGTTCTCGATGAGCGCATGCCGGGTCGGGTGGACCGCGCTCTGTCCTGGGCCGGACGATGGCCGGAGCTCGACGTTGTCGATCCTCAGCGCATCGACCAGTGCGTACCAAGCGGCCACCGCCGTCCGGGCATCGTCGCCCTCGTCAGCGAACACGACGGACAGGCGCTCGGTCTCTAAGGCAGGGGGACCGCCCCCCGGGTCGGCCGGGCCCGGGTCGGCACCCTCCGTCCCGGTCGGCTCGAAGACGGTGCCCACTTCGAACAGGCGGAGCGCCCCCTGGCGCCGGTCGGCGTTGTAGGCCAGGGCCCGCAACAGTCCGGGGAGCATCGATGTTCGGAGGAAGCGCTCGTCGGACACCAACGGGTTGGTGATGGTGATCCTGGGACTCTCGCTTCCGCCGAGGTCGATGTCCTTTTCCGTCACGATGCTGGCCGTCCATGCCTCGTGGGCGCCCAGTCCGCACATGACGTCCTTGACCAACCGTCGCTCGCCTTGCCGCCGGGTCAGTCCACCGGGCTGCGGCCACGCCGGTTGGCGGCGGGGCAGGCGCGAGTACCCATATGTGCGGGCCACCTCCTCGGCGATGTCGGCCTGGCCAAAGGGCTCGGGGCGGATGTCCGGTCGGAAGGTCGGCACCGTGACCCGCAATGAGTCAGGTTCGGGACCCGCCTCGGACCCGAGGCCCAGTGGGGCCAGGCGCTCGGCCACTTCATTCGAGTCGAACGTGGTACCCAACAGGGCGTTGATCCGGTCGACTCGCACCGCCAGGTGCAGGGGCTCGGGGACCTCGCCGCGGACGTCGATCACGCCCGAGGCAACGGTGGCCTCCGACCCTGATGTGGTCGAGAGCAACTCACAGAAACGATCCGCCGCCCGGTCGATACCCCAGGGGTCGGTCCCCCGCTCGAACCGGGCCGACGCCTCGGTCCGGAGGTTGAGCCGCTTCGACGTCCGGGCAATGGCAATGGGAACGAAATAAGCGGCTTCGAGGACCACCCTCGTGGTGGACTCCGAGATCTCCGAAGACTCGCCGCCCATGACCCCGCCGATGCCCACCGGGTTCCCGTCGGCGTCGCAGATGAGGCAGTCCTGACCGTCATCGCCCAGACCGGGCCCCGGGGTTCCCAGCTCACGTACCACCCCGTCAAGGGTGGTGACCGACTCGCCCGGCCGTGCTCGTCGGACCACGATCCCTGCACCAGGGAGCCGGTCCAGGTCGTAGGGATGGGTGGGTTGACCCAGTTCGAGCATGACGTAGTTCGACGCGTCCACCACGTTGTTGATGGGCCGCATGCCGGCCAACGTCAGCCGGCGGGCCAGCCACGCGGGCGAGGCAGCGACGGTGACGCCGGTGATCACCCGGGCGGTGAAGCGCGGGCACAGCTCACTGTCGTCCAGGCGGACCGAGGTCAGCGTGTCGACCGGCAGACCCTCGGCCGACGGAGGCGTCGGTTCGGGAATGGTGAAAGGAAGTTCCAATCGCGCAGCCAGGTCGCGAGCCACGCCGGCCATGCTCCAGGCGTCGGGACGGTTCGCCTCCACGGCCACGTCGAAGACGACGTCCTTCTCGATGGCCAAGGCCTCGACGAACGAACGACCGGCGGCCGCCCCCTCGACGCTGTCCAGGACCATGATCCCCTCGTGGTCCTCGGACAGGCCCAGCTCCCGGCCCGAGCACAGCATCCCGTTCGAGACCACGCCCTTCATCTTGCGACGACCGATGGTGAACCCACCGGGTAGCACCGCACCGACCGGGGCCAACGGGACCAGGTTGCCCACCTCGAAATTCCAGGCTCCGCACACCACCTCGACCGGTCCGGCGCCGGCATCCACCACCACGCGGCGGATCCGATCGGCACCCTCGATGTTCGAGATCTCATCCACCCGGGCCACCAGGATGTCGTCGAGTCCCTCGCCGATGTGCTCGATCCCCTCGACGACGAGGCCCAGGTCGTCCAGAGTCGCGGCCAGGTCGGCCGGTTCCCCGTCGAAGGGGGCGAAGTCTCGAAGCCAGGACAGGGGTACGCGCACGTCGGTCCTCTCAGAACTGGCGCAGGAAGCGGATGTCGTTCTCGGTCAGCGCCCGCATGTCGGCGATGCTGTGGCGCATCTGGGCGCAGCGGTCAATCCCGAACCCGAAGGCGAAGCCGGTCCAGCGCTCGGGGTCGATGCCCACTGCGTCGAACACGGCCGGGTCGACCATGCCGCATCCTCCCAGTTCGATCCAGCCGGTCTGCGAACAGGTCCGGCAGCCCTCACCGTGGCAGATGGTGCAGGTCACCTCGAACTCGGCTGACGGCTCGGTAAAGGGAAAGTAGGCCGGCCGCAACCGGGAGTGGATATCAGGGCCGAAGTAGGCGGTGGTGAAGGTCTCGATGGTCCCGGCCAAGTCGGCGAAGGTGATGCCCTCGTCGACCACCAACCCTTCGATCTGGTGGAACACGGGAAGGTGGCGGGCATCGGGTGTGTCCCGACGAAAACAGCGCCCGGGCATCACCGCATGGATGGGCAGTCCACCGTTCACCACGGCGTCCTCCATGAGGTGGATCTGCACCGGGGAGGTATGCGTCCGGAGGAGCACTGTTTCCGGGGCGCCCAGGTCGAGGTAGAAGGTGTCCCACATGCCCCGGGCCGGATGGGCCGGCGGGATGTTCAGAGCCCCGAAGTTGTACCAGTCGGTCTCGATCTCGGGACCCTCGGCCACATCGAATCCCATGCCGACGAAGACGTCCTCCAGGGCATCCCGGGTCTGGCTGACCAGATGCAGGTGTCCCCGCTCGGTGGGGGAACGAACCTCGGACACGATGACCTCGGTGAGGTCGAGCCGATCCGCCTCCCGGGCCGCGTCCAGCTCGCGGAGATGGATGGTTCCCCGGCGCAGGCTGAGCTGCTGCTCGATGGCCTGTCTGGCCTCTTGCAGTTGCTTGCCCCGGTCCTTCCTCGCCTCGGGGTCCAGGCTGCCCAGCGCCCGCTGGGCCAGAGCCAGGTCCGACTTCTTGCCCAAAAGGGTGGTGCGGACCTCATCGAGCTCGCTGGACGACGCCGCTCCGTTGATCAGCGCTTCGGCTTGGCTGACCAGCTCCGCGATCTCGCTCACCGCCTGTCGCCCCCACCATCGGTCGTCTCGCCCACCGGCCCCGTTTCCATCTCGGGCATCGTAGAACCCGTGGCGCCCGGATCGGTTCCCGGGCCGACGTGCTCGCCCTTCCGCCTCTGGCCACCGTCCCCGCCCTTCCGCCTCTGGCGGAGCACCTCGAAGCACAACACGGCCGCCGAGACGCTCACGTTCAGTGATTCGGCTCGACCAGCCATGGGGATGGTGACCGCCTCATCGAGGGCGGCAAGCACCTCGGCGCTCAGACCGGCGGCCTCGTTCCCAAAGACGAGGGCCACCCGGTCGGTCAGGTCGATATCGGCGTAGTCGACGCCGTCGCGCACCACGGTCCCCAGGGTCCGCAGGCCCCACCCACCGAGCGTCTCGAGCACCGCCACCGCCTCACCACCGGCCACGATGGGAAGGTGGAAGACCGATCCCGCCGAGGCGCGCACGGTCTTGGGGTTGTAGGGATCAACGGTGCCGTCACAGCAGACCACGCCACCAGCACCGGCAGCGTCGGCCGTTCGAATCAGCGTTCCCGCGTTACCGGGGTCCCGAACGTCGGTACACACCACCACCAGGTCGGCCTGGCGCAGCGCACCGAGCTCGGGCGGCTCGAATCCGACCACGGCCAGTACCGGTTGTGGGGTGACCGTATCGGCCACCCGCTCCAAGACTCCGGGTTCCAGATCGAAGACCCGTGACCCAGCTTCGAATGCTCGGGCCACCACGGCCGTCACTACAGGGTTATCGCGTCCTTCGGGCGCGACGTACACCGACTCGACCGCCACTCCGGCGTCGAGCGCGACCGACAACAGTTCCGCCCCTTCCACCACCATCGACCGCTCGCTCCACCGGAGGCTTCGCTTGCGGAGGAGCTGGCGGACACGACGCACCCGCTGGTGCGAGTAGGCCAGCCCGGGCTGGCTCAGGAAGCAGCCTCGGTGGTCTTCTCGGCCGCCAACGCCTCGGTGGCCACGTTCACCAATGAAGCGAACGCCTCAGGCTCGTGTACGGCCAGATCGGCCAGAACCTTCCGGTCCACAGTCACCTCGGCCACTCGGAGGCCGGCGATGAAGCGGCTGTAGCTGGTTCCGTTCAGCCGAGCTGCAGCGTTGATGCGCTGGATCCACAGCTGGCGGAAGTCACCTTTGCGCGCACGACGGTCACGGTAGGCGTACTGCAGCGAGTGCATCACCTGCTCGTTGGCGGCGCGATAGGACCGGCTCTTGTTGCCGTAATAGCCCTGCGCCTGTTCCAGGACGGCGCGATGGTGCTTCTTGGCGTGTACTGCGCGCTTCACTCTGGCCATGGGGGACTCCTTTCAAAGGGGCGAATCGAAGGTGGGAACGTGGATTCGGACTGGTTCGCCCGATCCCCGTTGCGTGGATGGGTCGAGGCCGGAAAACGGCGGATCGACCCGGCTTGGCTACCGACCCAGCAGCCGGCGAGTTTGCTTCAGATCGCCGGGGGAAATGTCTGTCTCACGTCCCAGGCGACGCGTGCGAACGCTCGACTTCTTCTCGAGAAGGTGGGAGCGGAATGCCTTCCGACGACGGAGGCGTCCGGTTCCGGTCACTTTGATCCGCTTGGCGGCACCACTGTCGGTCTTCATCTTTGGCATATCCGCTATCCCTCTTCTCGTTGTGGTGTCTCGGTCGGCGCCGGAGGAGTCTCGCTCACTTCTGGTGCCGGCTGTGCTGATGTTGACTCTGGCCCAGCCGCTGCCGGTGTTGGCGTGGCTGGTGTGGCTGTAGTTGCTTCTGGGGCCGGTGTAGCTGGTGCCGGTGTGGCCGGTGCAGCCGTCGGTGCCGGTGCAGATGCTTCTGTCCCGGCTGTCCCCGATGCTTCCTCTGACGTTGTCTTGGCCGGGGCTCCGTGATTTGCCGACTTGTCCGAGTTCGACGATCTGGGTCCCCGAGAGGCGGCCGACTGCTTGGCCCGCTTGTCGGGAGCCAGGACCATGACCATGTTCCGACCATCGAGGCGAGGAACGGACTCGGGCTTGCCCATGCCGTCCATCTGATCGGCGATGCGGTCGAGGATCTTCTTGCCCAGTTCGGGATGGAAGACCTCTCGGCCACGGAACATGATGGTGATCTTGACCTTGTGACCCTCGTCGAGGAATTTGGCCACTTGGCGGGTCTTGGTGTCGAAGTCGCCGGGACCGATCTTCGGCCGGTACTTCATCTCCTTGATCCCTACGTGGACTGCCTTGCGTCGCGATTCCTTGGCTCGTTGTGCCGCATCGAACTTGAACTTGCCGTAGTCCATGATTCGGCACACCGGTGGATTCGCCAGTGGGGCTACTTCGACCAGGTCGAGGTCGAGCTGGCGGGCGATGTTCAACGCTTCCGGGAGCAGCTTGATACCAAGCTGTTCTCCATCGGGGTCTACCAGGCGCACTTCGCGAGCGCGGATTCGATCATTGATCCGGGGCTCATTGGTGGTGACGGTGGCTGCTATTCGACTTCACTCCCTGTCTGGGGTCACGGACTTCCCGTAACCAATAAAAGGGAGCGGAACCACCGCTGGGCCTTCGCCGACGCATTGTCGGCAACCGGATCCATTGACCCTGCGCACGCACATAACCGCCGTGGCCGGGTGGGAGTCATCGACTGCGCGACTCCGCTTCCTCGTCTGTCTGTGCCTTAGGCTACCAGCGATGAGCTCACTTTGGACACCCGGAGGCGAACGGCCCGTCGGCCAGCCCGACCCACAGGGTCCTGGTCAACCCCCTGCCAGTGCCCCGCCAGGCACTGGAGGACCCGGTGATCCCGGTCCCGACGACGAGGTCGATGCCCAGCAAGTGGAGGAGATGCGCAGGCAGCTGGCCTCCACCCCGGCCGACGTGGTGATCGCCAATCACTGCTACGGGTTCTTCGAGCTGGCAGCCGTATACCTCTCGCAGACTCCCCCGATGCTGCCCAAGGCCCGATTGGCCATCGACGCCATGACCGCGGTGGTGGAAGCCCTGGAGGGACGTTTGGGCGAGGCAGAGCCCCAGCTGCTCGAGGGCCTGAGCCAGCTCCGCCTGGCCTACGTGCAGATCGACGGTGCCCAGCGCGCCGCAGGCGACGCGGCCGAAACGGCACCGGCCAATGGCGCGCCGGCCGAGGGCGGCGGGGCACCCGAGGGGCCGGAATCAAGCACTGCTCCATCCGACGGCAGCGGAGACGGATCCGCCGAGTGATCCCCGCGCTCGGGATGGGTGACGCCGGAGCACCGGCTGTGCCCGATCCCACGGGGGCTGGAAGCACACCCGGCACACCCGGCACACCCAGCGGAACCACCTCCGGCGGCTCAGGCACCTCCGGCGGCTCAGGCACCTCCGGCGGCTCAGGCACCTCCGGCGGCTCAAACAGCCCCATGGGCCCTATCGACGGGAAGCGCCTGCGGAGCTTCATCGGGCTCTCGGTCGGGCTCGTCGGCCCCCGGGCCAACCTGGCCGTCTCGGGGGTGCTCATCACCCTCTACGTCCAGCAACGGTCGTCCGGCGCGCTGGCCGTCACGTTCGCCCTGACCGCCAACCGCCTGCTCAGCTGGATGACCTATCCAATCGCCGGCCGCCTCAGTGACCGCACCCGTAGCCGGATCGGGCGCCGAACCCCGTACATGGCCGTGAGCCTGATCGTGATGGGCGCCGCCACCTGGATGTTCACCGTCGTCCAGGGCTACTGGCTCCTGGTCCTGTTCATCGTGATCGCCCGACAGGCCGCGTCGGTGTTCACCCTCACCAACGTGGCCGTGGTCCCCGAGGTGTTCGGACGGAGCCGCTGGCTGAAGGCCCTGGTACTGACCACGGCGTTGGGCACCTTGGCCAGCCTGGTCATCAAGGCCACGGTCATCACCACGTGGAAACAGAGCAACCCCGAGACGTGGAACCTGCCGTTCCAGGTAGCCGCTGTCTTCATGATCGTCGTGGGGTTGGCCGTCCTCGTCCTGGTCCGTGAGTCAAAGGCCGCCACCTTCGGTGCCGCCGCCGATCGCAAGGCCCGAGCTCGACCGGCTCGGGACGAGATCCGGGACATCCTGGCCGCCCCCAACGCCAAGGTGCTGTTGGGCGGCTCCCTGCTGTTTTGGGCCGGTCTGGGTTCGACCGCCTACGTCGCCATCCTGTTCTTCCAGCGGGTGGTGCACGCCGGCGCCAGCGCCCAAACCATCGCCGGACTGGTCACCGGCGTACCCACCTTCCTGATCGGCATCCTGCTCGGCATCCCGCTCAGTCGCAGGCTGACCCGGCGCCAGCTGGCCATCGGCGCCCCCCTCATCGGGGCCCTTCTGGCCGGCGTGCAGTACTTCGACACCCACATCTGGCAGGCCGTGGCCCTTGCCTTCATCGGCGCACCCTTCATTGGGGCCTATGTCATCGTGTTGGCCCCGTACCTCTTGCAACTGCTCCCCCGGTCCGGTGGTCTGGGCGAACGGCTGGGCCTCGTCCTGTCGCCCTTCAATCTGGTCGGGGTGGTCCTGGCCTACGTAGCGGCCGCCGTGGTCGACGCCACCGGCAACTACCGCCTGATCTGGATCTTCCCCGCCGCCACCGGCATTGCCCACGCCCTGGTCAATACCCGGCTCCGGTTCCCCGTCCACCGACCGGGGACGGACATGGTGGCCAAGCTGTGGCAGTGGAGCGTCACCCAGACCGAGCTCATGGCCGAAACCGGGATCGTGGCCGGGCTGCTCGCCGCGCCCCTCCTCGGTGAGGTGACCAAGGAGGACGCAGACAGCGCGGTGATCATCGACGTCGCCCGAGACATCCTGGGCGACCCCTACCAGGACGAACACGTTCCCGAGTCCGACGACTCGGGCCACGACGACGACCACGACCCGGACCCTCCAGCGACAGACGGCCCCACCGGCGAGGAACAACCGGGATCCACCGCCAAATCCGCCGCCCCTGACCCGGGCCCGAATGGATCCGACCCGGCGTCAGGTCACGAGAAACCGACCCTGCCCGAAGACACGGTCGCGCCCGGCCCTCAGCCCGGCGATGCTCCCGGTGCTCCGACGGCTCCCAGAGGTCGAACCGACGACGCCTGAAGCCGGCCGAGGTGCCCGGCGTCGACGATGAACGCCACCGGCGCACCCTCGGCGATGCGACGGGTGCCGTCGGTGATCGCCGTGCAATGGAAGTCGAAGCGCCGGTCACCGGATTCGACCACGCCGATTCCCCGGGGCTCGTCGAAGCTGGCCACGTGCCCGAGAAGCGGCAACCGGCGAGCCGGCGGCAAGTCAACACTCCGTTCGTCCGACATCAGAGCCCGTCCGACATCAGAGCCCGTCCGACATCAGCGCGGGTCCCCCATCAGTGCGAGTCACGCTGTCCCTCATCAGGTCGGGCTCTCGGACTCTCAATGCACGATCTTGGACAACGACAGCTCGATGATGTCGGTCGCCCCGCGATCCTTCAGCGCCGGGATCAACACGTTGATCTTCGACTTCGGCACCACCGTCTCCACCGCGAATCCACCGCCCCCGTAGAGCTCGGACACGGTAGGCGAGCGCAGGGACGGCACCAGGTCGATGACGGCTTGCAGCTGGTCGGCAGCGACGTTGAGCTTCACCAGCACGTTGCCCCGGGCCTCGAGTGCCCCTTGCAGCAACGTGAGGAGCTGGTCCATGGCGTGGCGCTTCGCGGGATCGGCGGCCGCCGCCGGATTGGCGATCAGCTCGGTGTGCGACGTGAACAACGTCTCCACGATCTTGAGGCCGGCGGCCCGGAGGGCCCGGCCCGTCTCGGTGATCTCGACCACGCAGTCAGCGATGTCGGGGACCTTGGCCTCGGTCGCCCCGTACGACAGGCTGACTTCGGAGCGCACGCCGTGCTTCTCCAGATAGCGCCGGGTCAGCTCGGGGTACTCGGTCGACACCCGGAGGGCCCCGCCGTTGCCGGTGCCCGAGGCGGCCAGATCGGCGACCGAGGTGGCCGGCGAATTGTTGGCCACGGCCAGAACGACCCGGATGGGGTTGGACGTGGCCTTGGAATAGGCCAGGACGCCCAGCGTGGTCACGTCGCTGCCCCGCTCTTCGACCCAGTCCCGGCCGGTGATGCCGAGATCGAACATGCCGTCGGCCACGTACAGGGGGATCTCCTGGGGCCGGAGGATGCGGACCTCGTCCACCCGGGGGTCGTCGATGGTGGCGCGGTAATCGACCTCCGATGAGCGGCTGACAGCCAGGTCCGCCGCAGCGAACAGCTCCAACGTGGCCTTTTCCAGTGAGCCCTTGGGCAGCACGATGCGCAGCACGGTCAGTCCCCCGGTTCCTCGAGCCATCCCGGCGTTTCCAACCCAGCCAGGAGCGAGGCCATCTCGACGGCGGCCAGGGCCGCTTCCCAGCCCTTGTTGGTCTCGTCCGGCTCTGATCGGACCAGCGCCTGTTCCACCGTGTCGGTGGTGAGCACGCCGAAGATGACCGGCGTGCCGGTGTCGAGCTGGACACGCTGGATGCCGGCGGCACATTCCCCGGCCACGAAGTCGTAGTGGCCCGTGTCGCCGCGGATCACCGCCCCCAGGCAGACCACGGCGTCGGTCGACGAGGCCAGAGCGCGGGCCACCAAGGGCAGCTCGAAGGCCCCCGGTGCCCAGGCCACGGTCACGTTGCCCAGATCCCCGTCATGCTTGGCCAGGGCCTCGAGAGCACCGGTCAACAGCCGATCGGTGATCCCTCCGTTGAATCGGGCGCAGGCGAATCCCAGCCGGAGGCCGGCGGCGCTGTCCCCACCCGCGGCCGAGCGCCCCACCCGGGCGGCCACGGTGGCGATGGTGTCGTCAGGGAGCTGGGTCAGGTCAGAGGACGTCATCGAGTCCTTCGAGCAAGTGGCCCATGCGCTCGCGCTTGGTCCGCAGGTACTGGATGTTCTCGGGTGTGGGCGACGACTCGATGGGGACCCGCTCCACGATGTCGAGCCCGAAGCCCTCGAGGCCGCCGTACTTGGACGGGTTGTTGGTCATGAGCCGCATCGTGGTCACGCCCAGGTCGACCAGGATCTGGGCGCCGATGCCGTACTCCCGACTGTCGGAGGGGAGCCCGAGCTCCAGGTTGGCATCCACGGTGTCGAACCCGTTCTCTTGCAGGTTGTAGGCGCGCAGCTTGTGGCCCAGCCCGATGCCTCGCCCCTCGTGGCCGCGCAGGTAGACGACCACGCCGCTGCCGTGGTCGGCGATGGCCTGCATCGCCCCGCGGAGCTGTGGCCCGCAGTCGCACTTCAGCGAACCGAACACGTCACCGGTCAGGCACTCGCTGTGCACCCGGACCAAGACGTCGGGCTTGCCGTCGATATCGCCCTTCACCAAGGCGACGTGCTGCTCGCCGTCGAGCAGGGATTCGTAGGCGTGGGTGGTCCACTCCCCGAACTCGGTGGGGATCTTGGCCGCGGCGATGTGGCGCACCAGCTTGTCCATGCGCCGGCGGTAACGGATGAGCTCGGCGATGGAGATGAGGTGCAGGCCGTACTTCTCGGAGAACTTCTCGAGCTCGGGCAGGCGGGCCATGGTGGACTTGTCCTCGCTCACCACCTCGCACAGGACGCCGGCTTCGGCCCGGCCCGCAGCCCGGGCCAGGTCCACGGCTGCCTCAGTGTGACCAGCGCGCTTCAGCACGCCCCCGGGCCGGTAGCGGAGGGGCAGGATGTGGCCAGGACGGTTGAGGTCGGTGGGGCGGGTGTGGGGATCAGCCAGCGCAGCGATGGTCGCCGACCGGTCGGAGGCCGAGATGCCGGTCGTGGTCCCGTGCCGATAGTCCACCGTGATGGTGAACGCCGTGCGCTGGACTTCGGTGTTGTTCGAGACCATCAGGGGCAGGTCAAGCTGCTCGACCCGCTCCGGGGTGAGGGGCACGCAGATCAATCCCGAGGTATGGGCGAGGAAGAACGCGATCTTCTCGGGGGTGACGGCATCGGCCGCCATGATCAGATCGCCCTCGTTCTCCCGATCCTCGTCGTCGACCACCACGACGATCTCGCCCCGGGCTACCGCCGCTACTGCATCTTCGACCGTCGAGAACGGCATCGATCCTGCTCTCCTCTATTCCCCTTGTTCAGGGCGCTTCTATTCCCCTTGTCCAGGGTCCTTCGATTCCCCATGCTCAGGGCGCTTCTATTCCCCTTGCTCAGGGTGGTCCCGGGGGGACATTTCCACCCGAAGATCACTGCCCAGGCTAGTCACCGACCGCACCGAACCCCGCCACAGGGCCGACAACGTAGGTGCTCCGGGGCCGCGGAAGAGGGGCAGGGCATCATCCCCTCCGAACAGGGCAGGGGCCAGGTAGAGGACGTAGCGGTCGACCAGTCCGCCGGCGTGAAAGGCGTGGGCCACCGTCGGCCCGCCTTCCACCAGAAGCTGGATCACCCCACGACGGCCGAGCTCGTCGAGCACCTCGCCCAGGTCGCCTTGGAGCTCCACCGCCGGCTGAACCTTGGCTTGGTCGGGGGCGTGGCCCAGCACGATGCGCAGCGGTTGCTGGTCGGTAGGCCGGGCGTCACGATCGGTATCGGGCAGACGCACGGTGAGGGTCGGGTCGTCGGCTCGAATGGTGCCTGCGCCCACCAGCACCGCGTCCGAGCGGGAACGCAGCCGGTGGGCATCGGCCCGAGCGCCCTCGCCGGTCAGCCACTGGCTGGTGCCATCGGGGGCCGCTGTCCGTCCGTCCAGCGTCGCCGCCAGCTTGAGCACCACCCAGGGGCGTCCCGTCAGCCGATGGCAGACGTAGGGGGCGAGCTGGTCGGCGACCACATCGGCACCCACGCCCACCTCGACCTCGATTCCGGCGTCGACCAGGGCGGTGATGCCGGCCCCGGCTACCAGTCGATCAGGGTCCTCCATACCGACCACGACCCGTCGGATGCCGGCAGCCACGACGGCCTCGGTGCACGGCGGGGTACGGCCCTGATGGGCACACGGCTCGAGGGTCACGTACAGCGTCCCCCCGCGAGCCTGGTCCCCGGCGGCGGCCAGTGCAGCGATCTCGGCGTGGGGTCCACCGGCGGGAGCCGTGGCCCCGGAGAACTCGGCGCCATCACCGGTGACGATTACCGCACCCACCCACGGGTTGGGCGAGGTGCGGGCCCGGACCCGCTCGGCGGCATCAACGGCCACGCCCATCCAGCGCTCGTCGACGGTGAGGCCCGCCCCGGGTGCCGTTGCTCCCGGTCCCTGCGCCCGGTCGCCGAGCCGCTTGCCCCGATAGAACAGCTCCAGGTACCGATCGCGCAGGCCCTCGGTCCAGTCGCTTTGGTCGTCGACCCGATAGCTCCAGCCCTCGGCGTGCTCACCCAACCCAGCGTCAGCGACATCCGCCCCAGCGTCAGCGACGTCCGCCCCGGCGGCAGCGACATCCGCCCCGGCGGCGGCCACATCGGCGCCGGCGGCAGCGACATCCGCCCCGGCGGCAGCCACGTCGGCGCCCGCGGCAGCGACATCTCCATCCGCCCCGGCAATGTCGCCATCCGCCCCGCCACGCTGGCCTCCCGGACCCGCGGCAGCGGCCGCGGCCCTCAGGGCCTCACCCCGCTCGCGCACCTTCCGGGCTCGCTCGGCCAGCTCCTTGACCCGGTCGCTCAACTCGCCGCTCGGGGCACTGGGCTCCTCGACCGGGGTTTCGCCCGGATCGACCCTGGACTCGTCGACGCTCATCGGCCCGAGACGGTACCGGACACGGCGCCCACCGCGGCAGCCCGGATCGAGCCGGCCGCCTCGACCGGGTGGTCCTGGCCGAACACGGCCGATCCGGCCACGAAGACATTGGCGCCCGCTCGAGCCGCCTCGACCACGGTGGACTCATCGATGCCCCCGTCGACCTCGACGTCGACGGACAGGCCGCGGGCCATCAGCGCGTCACGCACCAGACGCACTTTCGGCATCACTTCGCGCATGAACGACTGCCCACCGAACCCGGGAAAGACCGTCATGCACAACACCAGGTCGACCAGGCCCAGGTAGGGCTCGACCGCATCGAAGGGCGTGTCCGGGTTGAGGGCCACGCCGGCCCGGAGCCCGAGGGAGCGCATCTGGGCGATCAGCTGCTCGGTCTCCCCCACTTCGACGTGCACGGTGCACCCGTCGGCGCCGGCGTCCCGGAAGGCCTCGAGGTACTTGGCCGGATCGGTGATCATCAGGTGGGTGTCGAAGAACAGGTCCGAGTGCTTGCGCAGCGAGGCCACCACCGGAGGGCCGATGGTCAGGTTGGGCACGAAGTGGCCGTCCATCACGTCGACGTGCAGCCAGTCGGCGTTGGGGGCGACCTCGCTGACCGCATCGGACAGGCTGCCGAAGTCGGCCGAGAGGATAGACGGGGCGACTCGAATCACCGGATCAGTGGAAATCGTCGCCATCAGCCAAGATCCTACTGGTGGCGACCGTCCCCACCCTTCCGCGGTCAACCGCCGAGCAGCTCGCCTGCCTGCGGGCGAGCGCCACGCAGCCAATCGGACGCGGCCATGGGCTGCTTGCCTTCCGGCTGTACCCGGAGGAGCCGAAGTCGGGTCCCCTCCCCGGCCGTGACCACTTGGCCGACCAGGGCGCCCGGGCTGGCGCCCTCTGGCGCCGCCGCTCCGGTTGCTTCCGCCCTCGCATCTGCTCCCGCGGTTTCGCTTCTTCCCGCCGTCGCATCTGCTCCCGCTGCCCCGCCGACCGCCGATCCATCCACTGGCTCGCCGGCCACCGCGGCCTCGGCCCTCACCCACGGCTCGACCGCCGCCTCCAGCACCCGCAGGCGCCGACCCCGGAACGTCGTCCACGCCCGACCCAGCCGGACCACACGGGCCAGGTGGTTGGCGTCGCGCTCCCAGCGCAGCTCGAGCTCCTCGGGACGGATCTTCTCGGCGTAGCTCGGATCACCCACCTGGTCATGGGGGACGGGCAGGCCGGCAGTCCCGTCCGCCAGGTTCTCGACCAACAGCCGGCAACCAATCTCCACCAGCCGGGCCCGGAGCTCCTCCACCGACTCCTGCTCATCGATGCCGGTGTCGCCGACGGCGTAGATCGGGCCGGTATCCAGGCCCTTCTCCACCGCCATGAGGCATACGCCGGTCTCGGCGTCCCCCTCCAGGATGGCGCGCTCCACCGGCGCCGCCCCTCGCCAGCGGGGCAGGAGGGAGAAATGGAGGTTGACCATGGGGACGACGTCCAGCACGCTGCTGGGAATGATGCGGCCGTAGGCCACCACCACCCCGAGCTCGGCCCCACTCGATGCCACGTCGTCCAGGGAGGCGGTCACCGGCAGGCCCAGCTCCATGGCTGCGGCCTTCACCGGGCTGGGAACCAGATCGCTTCCCCGGCCCCGCCGCTTGTCGGCCCGGCTGACCACCAGGGCCACGTCGTGCCCGGCGTCCACCAGCGTTCGCAACGGCGGTACGGCGGCTTCCGGAGTGCCCAGATAGACGAGTCGGGCCATGGGCGGACGCTACCCGACCGACACTGTCGCGTCCGGGTCCGTCTGCTCAGCTAACTGCTCAGACGCTAACTGTTCGGACGATCGGCTGAGTGCTCAGACGACCTGGTCGCTGTCGGCGGAGACCAGCTTCTCCTCCAGGGCGGCGGTATCGAGCCCGAGGGCACGGTCCCGCAGCACCTTGAGGGCGATCTTGCGCTGTTCGGGATCCAGCCGCTCCACCATGAGCACGCCGTCGAGGTGGTCCACCTCATGCTGGAACACCCGACCCAGGAACTCGTCCGCCTCGATCGACACCTCTTCACCCTCGAGGTCGACCCCCACGAGATGGACGCGATCGGGTCTCGTGATGCCGAGCCGGAGGCCCGGAATCGAGAGGCAGCCCTCGTCGTGGTACCACTCCCCCGATGTCTCGACGATGGTCGGGTTGATGACCACCTCGGGCCCGTCGCCCACGTCGTACACGAAGAGACGCTTCTGCACGCCGACCTGTGGGGCGGCCAGCCCGGCGCCCACCGCGTCGTACATGGTCTCCACCATGTCGTCGACGAGGCGCACCAAGTTGCCATCGATCTGGTCGATCTGGCGGGCCGGCTGCTTCAGCACCGGGTCGCCGTATAGCCGGACGGAATACGAAGCCATGGCCACAATCTTACCGGTGACGACCTTCGACGCGGCCCGGATCCAGGCTCAGCGGGATCAGACGTCGGTGGGGTCGACCTCCACCCGCACCCGACCCGACGGCCGGGGAACGGCGGCCAGCCCGTCGCACAGCGTGCGGTGATCGGGCGCCTTGACCAGCCACTTCTCGTCGGCGAGCGACGACATCGACAGTCCCTCGACCCCCCGCAGGCCGGTGACCAGCTCCTCGGCCGCCGCGCCCCCCACCGTGGCCAGGGCGGCGAAGGGCGGGAGCTCCAACCCGGCGCGCAGCTCCCGTTCACCGTCGGTCAGGCGGGACGGGTCGGCGTGCACCGCCGCCGACAGCGCGGCATGGTCGGGCATCCGGGTCTGGACGAGGACGCGACCGCCGCCCACTCGGCCCACCACTCGGCCGCCGACCACTCGAGCGGCCCGGGCCAACAGGGCCAGCGCCTCCTCGCCCGCGGCGAACCGGGACGCCAACAGGTGCTGGTCGAAGTCCAGGAAGGCCACCGCGTCGGCCCGGCCCACCCGATGCAGTGCCGCTTCGGTCCCCACGATGAGGTGGTCCCCCGAATCGGGAGAGCCCATGCCGGGAGCCGACGTGGCGCTGATCTCGACCGCCTCCACTCCCATGAGGGCCGAGAGCTCCTCGCGGGCGCGGGACACCCCCATCCGGAGGAGCTTCATCCGGGTGGAGTCGCACACGGAACAGACCACAGGACGCTCCAGGCCGCATCGACGGCACCGCAGCACGCCTCCGGCCTCCGATTGCTCCAGCGCGCCCCCGCACCGGGTGCAGCTGGCCAGCGAGCCGCACGACGCACAGGCCAACAGGCGGGCCCGGCCCGTGCGGTTGAGGATGCACACGGCACGGCCATCGGGCAGCACCGAGTGGAGCAGCTGGCTCAGCCGTTCGGAGAACAGCCCGGTCCGGGGATCGTCCTCCCGGCGGTCAACCACCTCGACCGGCGGCCACCCCCGTCGCTCGACGGCCCGCGAAGTGTTCACCAAGGTCACCCCCTCGAGCAGGGACACCGTGGGGCACGGCGTGACCAGAACGCACGGGGCGTTGTCCCGCCTAGCCCGCTCGATGAGCACGTCGACAGCCGACCAGGTCGGGGCCCGCTCCTCGCGGTAGGCCTCGTCATGGGCGTCGATGATCAGGACCGCGCCCAGCGTCTCGGTCGGGGTCCAGGCGGCGATGCGGGTGCCCACGACGACCGGTGCCCCGGCTGCGGCATCGGCCCACCCATCGGGCAGGACGGCCACCGGGGTTCCCGATCCACGCAGCCGGGTGGCGATCTGGTCGACCCGCTGATGAGAGGGGGCCACCACCAGGACGCGATCTCGCCGCCGGATGATCGCCTCGACCAACAGGACCGGATCGAGGGCCGGGGCCAGGCGCACCACGGCGTGCCCGGCGCCCAGCGCCTGGTCGATGATGGTGTCGGCCTCCCCGGAGCCAGCGCCGGTCACGGGACCAGGTCCCGCAGCCGAACCACCCGCAACCCCCGCCCGCGCCGCAGCCGCCCGCCCCGCCCCCGGAGTCGCCGCCGTCCGCACCGCCGGAAGGGCGCGCACATTGCGCTCCGGCGACGCCGTGCCCAGGAACGAGGACACGGGGCCGGCCCACCGCCATGCCGCCCACTCGGCCAGGGCGACCACCGACGCCGGCGGACCGAATCCGCTGGAGGCGGCGATCGGTTGCACCACCACCCCCTCGGGCGGGACCACGTCGACCCCGACCACCCAGGCCGCCACCCGACGACCGTGCAGGGTGATCCGGACCCGGCTGCCTACCCGGATGTCGCCGGACAGCTTCTCGGGCACCAGGTAATCGAACCGGCGGTGGATGGCCGGGACGTCAGGGACAACCCGGACGACGCGGCCCTCGGCCGTCGCTGGAGCGGGGCGGCTCAGAGCCCGAGCGCCTGCTTCAGGTCGTCGACCCGGGAGGTGTCCTCCCAGGTGAACTCCTTGTCCGACCGGCCGAAGTGGCCGTAAGCCGCCGTCTTCCGGTAGATCGGTCGCTTCAGCTCCAGATCGCGCACGATGGCTGCAGGACGGAGGTCGAAGATCTCGTCGACTGCCTCGGCGATCTTGCCCGGATCCACCTTTTCGGTGCCGAACGTCTCCACCAGCAAGGAGACGGGGCGGGCCACGCCGATGGCGTAGGCCACCTGGACCTCGCAGCGGCTGGCCGCTCCGGCCGCCACCACGTGCTTGGCCACCCAACGGGCGGCATACGCGGCGGACCGGTCGACCTTGGAGGGATCCTTGCCCGAGAACGCACCGCCGCCGTGGCGGGCCATGCCCCCGTAGGTGTCGACGATGATCTTGCGGCCGGTGAGGCCGGTGTCAGCGTGCGGGCCGCCGAGCTCGAAGACCCCAGTGGGGTTGGCCAGGATGCGCAGGTTGTCGGTATCCAGGTCGGTAGGCAGGAGGGGATGGATCACATTGTCCCGCAGGTCCGGCAGCAGCAACGTCTCGATGTCGATCCCCGGATCGTGCTGGGTGGAGATCAGGACGGTCTCGAGGGCCACCGGCCGGCCGTTGTCGTAGGTCACACTGACCTGGGTCTTACCGTCGGGGCGCAGGTAGGGCAGCACGCCCACCCGGCGCACCTGGGCCAGCCGCTGGGCCAGTCGGTGGGCCAGCCAGATGGGCAGGGGCATGAGGTCGGGGGTCTCGTCGCAGGCGTAGCCGAACATCATCCCCTGGTCGCCGGCACCCTGGGCGTTGAGCATGTCCTCGCCGCCGGTTCCGGCCCGGACCTCGAAGGCGTTGTCCACGCCCTGGCCGATGTTGGGTGACTGCTCGTCGAGGGCCACCATGACCCCGCAGGTCTTCCCGTTGATGCCGTAGGCGTCGTTGTCGTAGCCGATGTCCAGCACGACTTGGCGCACCAGCGTCGGGATGTCGACGTATGTGGTGGTGGTGATCTCACCCGCCACCAGCACCAGGCCAGTGGTCAGCAGCGTCTCGCATGCCACCCGGCTGTTGGGGTCCTCGGCCAGCAGGGCATCGAGGACCGAGTCCGAGATCTGGTCGGCCATCTTGTCGGGATGACCCTCGGTGACCGATTCGGAGGTGAAGGTGTATCGGGTGCTCACAGATCGTTCCGTTCTCTCGAGATGATCAACATCGTGTGGTCGGTCAACATCCTGTGGTCGGACAACGTCGTGCGACCGCTCGGCCTACGACGCAATTGGTCGGCCACGTGGGCCACGAGCGCTGGTTGGCCGAAACAGGCTGGCCGGAATGGACTTCACTGCGCCGACAACAAGGCGACAACCCTATCGAAGACCGCATCGGCAATGGCGTGCTTTCGGGCCAGCGGAACCTCCGTGACCGTGCCGTCGGCCCCGAGGATGGTCACCGCGTTCGTATCGTGGTCGAACCCGACCCCGGGGGCAGAGACATCGTTGGCCACCATGAGGTCCACCCCTTTGGCCGCCAGCTTGCCCGTGGCCCGCTCGGTCACCGCATCGGTCTCGGCTGCGAACCCCACCAATACCTGGCTTGAGCTGCTCTCTTGCCGCTCTTGGCGCGCGTGCCGACGCCGCCGACCTAGCTCGGCCAGGATGTCCGGCGTGGGCTCGAGCACCAGCTCGGGCAGCCCATCGGCCTTGTGCAGCTTGGTCTCGGCCACCACCTTGGGCCGGAAGTCGGCCACGGCCGCGGCCATGACCACGACGTCGGCCCGGGTGGCCTGGGCCAGGACCGCCTGCTCCATCTGTGCAGCCGTCTCCACCCGCTCGACTTCGACCCCCGGGGCCACCGCCAGCTTGGTCGTGGTGACCAGGACGACCTCGGCACCCCGACGGCGGGCTACCTCGGCCAGGGCGTGGCCCTGCTTCCCCGAGGACCGATTGGTGACGAAACGCACGGGATCGATCGGCTCTCGGGTTCCCCCGGCGGTGATGACGACCCGCCGCCCCGCCAGGTCTCGTCGGTCGTCGGCGGCCAGGACCTCGAGAACGCGCCCGACGATCAGCGCCGGGTCGGCCAGGCGACCGGTGCCGGAATCGCCGCCGGCCAAGCGGCCCTCCTCGGGGGGCACCACGATGACGCCGCGGCCCCGGAGCGTTTCCAGGTTCTGCTGGACCGCCGGGTGCTCCCACATCTCGCTATGCATGGCCGGGCACACGATCACCGGCGCCCGGGTGGCGATCAGTGTCGTGGTGAGAAGGTCGTCAGCCAGTCCGTTGGCATAGCGGGCCAAAAGATCGGCTGTCGCTGGAGCGACCACGATGAGGTCCGCCCGCTGCCCCAATTTGGTGTGAGGGATGGGCGATGCCTCGTCCCACAGGCTCGACTGCACGGGTTCCGAGGCCAGGGCGTCGAAAGTCGTCTTGCCCACGAACTGGGTAGCTCGCTGGGTGAGCACCGGCGTCACGTGGATCCCGGCATCGACCAGCTGTCGACAAACTTCGACGGCCTTGTAGGCAGCGATACCCGCAGAGACGCCCAGCACCACATAGGGCCGCGCCACCGACTCCGGCTGCGACGTCCAGGACTCCGACGCCCCGGACTGCGACCCCGCCGCCGGATCCGACCCAGGCCCCGTCGGCCCGCTCGATTGCTCCGTCACCATGCTCGATCCGCTCCCGATGACCGACAGCCCGAACGGCTACTCGGCCGGAGCGTCTCCCGAGCTGTCGGCGTCAGCGTCCGCACCCGGGTCGGCAGCCACATCGGCCGCCACTTCTGCGGCAACCTCGACGGTGCCGCCGGCCGCCTCGACCTCCGCCTCTCCTGCTTCCTCGAGGGCAGCGAGCGCAGCCGCTTCGGCCAGGGCCGCTTCCTCTTCGGGGTCGGGCCGGCTGAAGGTGGCCTTACCCGCGGCGACCTCCTCGAAGGCGATCGACAGGGGCTTCCCGGACACCGATGCCACCTGCGGGGGAACGACGACGCCGATGCCCTCGCCCAACGAGTTGTAGTAGCTGTTGACCTGGCGAGCCCGACGAGAGGCCAGCGCCACCAGGGTGAACTTGGAATCGACCTTGTCCAACAGGTCTTCGACGGGCGGGTCCATCAGGGTGCTCTTGTGCTGGGCCATGACGATCCTTTGGGAGGGTTTGGCAGACTCGCGGCCCTAGCGGGCTACGGAACGGTAACGGTCCACTATACCGGCCACTTCGGCCGTGGCTTGTACCAGGTCGTCGTTCACGACCTCGGCGTCGGCGATCAACCGCCCCTGACGCTCTTCCTCGGCCCCGGCGGCCAGGCGCCGCTGCACGTGCGCCTCGTCGTCGCCCCGGGCACGAAGCCGGGCCTTCTGCACCTCAACCGAGGGCACCGTCAGCAGGATCAGCACCGCATCCTCCTGCTTTTCTCGTACCTGTCGTGCACCCTGGAGATCGATCTCCAGCAGCACGTCCGACCCGGTCGGAGGGTCGGGAATCGGTGTTCCGTAGAGGTTGCCGAGGAATTCAGCCCATTCGAAGAACCCGTCTTCGGCCACCCGTGCTTCGAACGCGGCCCGATCGACGAACACGTAGGCATCGTCCGCCTCGCCGGGACGACGAGCTCGGGTCGTCCAGGAGCGACTGAGCCACAGGTGGGGATCGGAGGCCACCACCCTGGCGGCCACGGTCCCCTTACCGGCCCCCCCGGGCCCGAAGAGGACGAATATCAGCGGTTCGGCGCAGGTCGAGAACTGGGCGATTCAGCAGGAAGGCAGCTCAGCGAGCTGTCTCGCGGAGCAGCGACTCGCGCTGATTGCTGCCTAGACCCTGCAGCCGACGGCTCTCGCTGATGCCCACCGTCTCCATGAGGCGTCGGGCCTTGACCTTGCCCAAACCGGGCAGCGATTCGAGCACGGAGAGAACCTTCATCTTTCCCACCGTCTCGTTGGAATCGGCCGTCTTCAGCAACTCGGCGAGGCTGAGCGAACCGATCTTCAGTTTCTCTTTGACCTCGGCCCGCTCACGGCGGACCTTGGCTGCCTTGGCCAGGGCGGCCTGGCGCTGTTCGGGCGTAAGTGCGGGCGGTTGCGGCATGGGCGCGACGATAGCGCCTTCGGAGCCGTCCGGCATGCTAATTCTGGGCGGATGGCGTGGATCGATCTCAACGCCGACCTGGGAGAAGCCGACAACCTCACTCCAACAGACGTCGCCGTCCTCGATTCGATCTCGAGTGCCAGCATCGCCTGTGGCTTTCACGCCGGGAGCCAAGAGGTCATGCGTGCGACTTCCGTGGCGGCAAAAGCACGCGGGGTGGCCATTGGGGCACACGTCTCGTACCGGGACCGGGCCGGGTTCGGCCGACGGGAGCTGGAGGTGCCGGCCGACCAATTGTTGGCCGACATCGAGGAGCAGGTGGCGTTGCTGCGCCAGGTGGCCGGTGAAGCCGAGGTCGATGCCGAGGTCACCTACGTCAAGCCCCACGGTGCTCTCTACAACCGGATGGGCCGGGACCCCGCCACGGCATCGGTGGTGATCGAGGCGGTTCGCCGATGCGATCCGCCCGTCATGTTGCTGGCCCAGGCCGGGACCGATGTCGTCGGGCGCGGCCGTGACGCCGGCCTGGTGGTGGTGGGCGAGGCGTTCTGCGATCGCGCCTACCGACCCGACGGGACCCTCGTCCCCCGCAGCGAGCCCGGGGCCGTGATCAGCGATCCGGTCGAGGTGGCCCGACGCGCCGTGTCACTGGTGCTCGATGGGGGCGTCGACGCCGTCGACGGGTACTGGCTGGCCATCATGGCCGACTCGCTCTGCGTCCACGGCGACAGTCCGGGCGCGGACGAGTCGACCCGAGCGGTTCGGGCCGCGCTGATCGAGGCCGGCATCACTATCCGCTCCTTCGCCGGCCTGGCGCCGTGATCACTCCCTTCGGCGACACTGCGCTGCTCGTCGACGTCGAAGACGACCAGGCCGCCCATCAACTGGCCGCCCGCATCGAGTCCGACCCGTCGGCTCCGCCCGGTATCGGCGAGGTAGTCGTCGGCCTCCGCTCCGTCCTCGTGCGTTTCGATCCCCTGGTCGCCTATCCACTAACCGATGAAGCTCCGATGGGTCTTGAAGCCTGGCTCGCCGGACTCGGCTCCCCTCTTGCAGCTACTGCTGCTCCTCCCGCTGCTGCTCCTGCTGCTGCTCCTGGCCTGGTGGAGATCCCGGTGACCTTCGATGGGCCCGACCTCGAGGAGGTGGCCGCGACGATCGACGCCACCGTCGAGGAGGTGGCCGACCTGCTCACCGGGGTCGAACTCCGGGTGGCCTTTCTCGGGTTTGCGCCCGGTTTTCCCTATCTTGTCGGGCTGCCCGAGCCCCTGGCTCGGATCGAGCGACGGGCCAGCCCGCGCACGCAGGTCCCACCCGGCTCGGTAGCCCTGGCCGCTGGATTCGCAGCCGTCTACCCCCAACGCACACCAGGCGGATGGCAGTTACTGGGTCACACCGATGTCTCGATGTTCAACCCGGAGAAGCCGCCGTACGCACTGCTCCGTGCCGGCGACACCGTTCGCTTCACGTTCGCCGACAGCGCATCTGCACCATCGCACCGCGCTCCAATCCCGGACGCTGCCCCTTCCACCGGCCCTTCCCCTGCCCCTTCCAACGACTCCTCCACCGGCCCTGCCACCACGTCACGCTCCGACCTTGCTCCGAACGGCCCCCCGCCACGACGAGCCCCGGTTCGTGCATCGACGCCACGCTTCATCGAGGTCATCGAGCCCGGCACGCTGACCCTCATGCAAGATGCCGGCCGCCAAGGCGTTGCCGCCATCGGCGTTCCTGCGGCCGGCCCCGCCGATCCCGATCGATTCCGGCTGGCCAATCGGCTGGTCGGCAATGCTGAGGGCGCCGCGGCCCTCGAGCTGACCGCACGAGGGCCGATCATCCGGTTCTCCTCCGACGGGTACGTCGCCGTGGTGGGCGATGTCGATCTGAAGCTCGACGACAGGGCAGTGGCAGCTGACATGGTGATACCCATCAGCGCTGGCCAGGTGCTCGCCATTGGAGTGGCACAACGGACCCTCCGCTCCTACCTGGCCGTCGCCGGCGGGCTCGAGGGTCCCTTGGTATTGGGATCCCGCTCCTCTGACCTCCTTTCCGGCCTGGGCATCGGGCCCCTGCGTGCCGGCGACAAGGTCGACCTCGGGCCCCCAGGTCATCCGCGTGGTCGCCTGTCCCCTCGTGAACCTGACCCTTCCCCCAGTGGACCTGACCCCACGTCCTCTGAACGCGATCCCTCCCATCGTGAACCGGGCCCGGCTGTGCGGGTAGTCCCTGGTCCTCACCATGCTGCCGATGCGGAGCTCCAGAAGCTCACGCGTCCATGCTGGACGGTCGACGACCGCTCCAACCGGGTCGGCCTGCGCCTGTCAGCCGCGTCTGGCGAAATGGCCATCCAGCCGCCGTCATTAGGAGTCCCCTCGTGTGGGATGGTCACCGGCGCCATCCAGATTCCACCCGACGGGCAGCCCATCGTGCTGATGCCCGATCACGCCACCGTCGGTGGCTATCCGGTTATCGCCACCGTCGTCAGCGCCGACTGGGGC
>DASZLD010000131.1:0-4742 GCA_035552655.1 Acidimicrobiales bacterium | reverse complement strand
ATCGACCGACGACCAGTAGGCCACGACCCGCCGCTGCACCTCCGGAGTCACATGATCGCTGGCATGGCCCACGATGTTGGTGACCAGGTGCTCCCGGTCGACGTCCGACATGACCTGGCGGACCAGGGCGCCGGCCTGGACGAAGTCGTCGTCGTCAGCGTGCTTGTCGTAGGCATAACGCCCGAGCTCGCCGGCCTCGACGGCCCAGTTGACCTGTCCCGCCCGATCGGAGTCGGCCACTGGGCCGCCGTAGGAATTGGGGGCATAGACCGGCTGGTCACCGGCGTGCCGATAGGTCATGGCCCCTTCCTTGTTATAGGAGTGCACCTCGACCTTGGGCGCATTGATGGGTAGCTGCTCGTAGTTGGTGCCCACCCGGTGCAGGTGGGTGTCGTGGTACGAGAAGATCCGGCCCATCAGCATCTTGTCCGGGCTCAGGCCGATACCGGGGACGAGATTGGCGGGAGAGAAGGCGGCTTGTTCGACCTCGGCGAAGAAATTCTCCGGGTTGCGGTCGAGGACCATGCGTCCGACGGTGACCGGCGCATAGTCGGCGTGGGGCCACACCTTGGTCAGGTCGAAGGGGTTGAACCGATAGTCGGCGGCGTCGGCGAAGGGCATCACCTGCACCTCGAGCTGCCACTCGGGGGCGTCGCCGTCGGCGATTGCGCCGAACAGATCTCGCCGGTGGAAGTCGGGATCCTCGGCCGTCATGGCCTTGGCCTCGTCGTCGGTGAAGTTCTCGGCCCCCTGGACCGTCTTGAAGTGGAACTTGACCCAGAAACGCTCGCCGTCGGCATTGATGGTCGAGAACGTGTGGCTGCCGTAGCCGTTCATGTTCCGGAACGTGCGGGGCGTGCCCCGATCCGACATGAGGACCGTCACCTGGTGGGCGCTCTCGGGCGAGAGCGTCCAGAAGTCCCACTGCATGTCGTTGTCGCGGAGCCCGGTATCGGGCAGACGTTTCTGGGAGTGGATGAAGTCCTGGAACTTGGAGGCATCCCGCACGAAGAACACAGGTGTGTTGTTGCCCACCAGGTCGTAATTGCCGTCCTCGGTGTAGAACTTCAGAGCGAAGCCGCGGGGGTCGCGCACGGTGTCGGCGTAGCCCTGTTCGCCGGCGACGGTCGAAAAACGGGCGAACATCGGCGTGCGCTTTCCCACCTCGGAGAGAAAGGCGGCCTTGGTGAACCAGCCGACATCTTCGGTCACCTCGAAGAAGCCGTGGGCGCCACTGCCCTTGGCGTGCACAACTCGTTCGGGGACCCGCTCCCGGTTGAAATGCTGCATCTTCTGCACCGTGTAGTGGTCGTGCAGCACCGTCGGTCCGCTGGGGCCGACGGTGAGCGAACGTTCGTCACTGGGGGCCGGGATTCCCGAGTCGGTGGTCGTCTGAGGCCTGGTCGCATCACTCATCGGAGTCTCCTCTGCTGTTCGCTACGTCATTGCTCGATACCCGCCGGGCACCACCAGCCAACCTAGGGCTCGATTTAGACAATGTCAATACTTGGTCAAGATCTTGTTTTATATATCATCCGAGGTAGCTATGGTGGTGGCATGACCAGCGCACCTGCGCACGTAGAGCTCCCGGACCTGGCACTTCGTGTCCGCAGACGGGGCTGGCGGATGAGCGCTCAACGGCGCGCGGTCGTGGACGTCTTCACCGGTGAGCACGTACACCTGACCGCCGACGAGATCCTGCTGCAGGCCCGGCAGGACCTACCCGAGATCAGTCGGGCCACCGTCTACAACACCCTCGCCGACCTGGTCGAGATGGGCGAGCTCCTGGCCGTGAGCGCCGGCGACGGGCCCAAGCGCTACGACCCCAACGTGGCCCGCCCTCACCATCACCTCATGTGCACGCGCTGCGGCGAGTTGAAAGACGTTGTCCCCGAGGGGCTCGAGGCCCTCAACCTCTCTGCCGCCGAGCTCCACGGTTACCGGCTGGTCGGGGTGGACATCACCTTCCGGGGACTGTGCGCCGACTGCGGCGGCTCAGCCCACGACACTTGAGTGGCGAGAGCGCTTCCTCGGACGTCCTTCAAGGCATGCGTTCGACCGGTCAAGTGAGGCGACGACGGACCCACCAGAAGCACAGCCCGCCGAGGACCAATGCGGCACCGAGAAAGATCGCCAGCTCATACCACTGGAATAGCCAGTAGCGGCTCGCGGGCTGGTAGGCAACCACTTCGTGGAACCGGGAGCCGACCTTCACGGCGCACTCGTTCAGCGCCTGTTGGCCACCGGCCGGTGTCGGTACGCGAGAGGAACCTCCCCCCGACCCTCCGGTTGGAGTGGCGCCCGCACCGAGGCCTGGGCAGACGGTGGCAACGAAGCGGGCGCTGAGTGGCCGGCCAGCTTGTCGACGATTTGGGTTGAGTAGACCCATGCGTTCGGCATGATCGGGAGATTGGGTTCCAGGGTGAACGGACCTCCGTTTTCACTACCAAAGCCCATGGACGTGGGGTCGAGCGGCAAGTTCCGAAGAGTCGGGGCGATGAGGTGCGGCCGAATCCAGTGCGCAAAGGTCAGGCGGGCGGTGGTAAAGACCACCACCGTGGCGACCATAGCGGGGAGCGCCCGACGAATGAGCACCCCAGCAGTCACGCCGAGTGCGAAGGCGAAGGCGGCCTAGCCGAGCGGAGCGATGTCGCGTTGATCGAACCATCCGAACGAGTTGGCCGCGACCCGGTCGAGCGGGCTGGCCCACCACGTCAGCATGGCCCGCGGGCGGCCTCGACATCCAAGTGACGTTTCCGCCCACGTGATCCCTAGAGCCTTCGGGTCGTTTCCCGATTCGCACGGTACCGTAGGGGCAGCAGGAACTGCCGGGCCGCGTACGCTGGGTTGACCATGGCGACCCAGATCGCAATTGTCGGTGCGTCCGAGGCGACAGCCTGGGCAGCGGCTGCGGCCGAGGCGGTCGGGGTGTCCCTGGCCGCAGCGGGAGCGACCGTCATCTGCGGGGGGCTCGGAGGAGTCATGGCCGCCGCCTGCCAAGGGGCCAAGTCAGTCGGCGGGACCACGGTGGGCATTCTGCCCGGACGAGACGGGCGGGCGGCCAATCAGTGGGTCGACGTCGTGATCGCCACCGGTCTCGGCGAGGCCCGCAACGCCCTCGTTGTCGGCTCGGCTGCGGTCGTCATCGCCGTCGACGGAGAGTACGGAACCCTTTCCGAGATCGCGCTGGCCCTTCGTGCCCACATCCCCGTGATCGGCGTGGGAACATGGACCCTCACCAGGCCCGACGGTGAGATCGACTCGGGGATCGTGCCAATCGAGGATCCCCACGAGGCGGCCGCGGTGGCTCTGCGTCTGGCCTCGACCCTGGCCACATGATCTGACTACGAACAGGAGAACGATGGACTCAGGATTCGATCACGTCACCATCGCCGTCACCGATCTGGACGACGCCCGTCGATTCTTCGCGTTGCTCGGCTTCGAGGAGACCAAGGCCACCGTGGTCTCGGGCGAGGTGATGTCGGCATACATGGGGATCCCCGAATGGGAGGCTGACCACGTGACCCTGCGGGCGACCGAGGCGCCCACACATCAGGAGGTACAGCTCCTGAGGTTCCACAATCCACCCATCGCGGTGGACACCGATACCGGCAACCTGGCCCGCACCGGGTTCAGCCATGTCTGCTTCCGGGTGAACGATCTGACCTCGACGCTGGACCGACTGGCAACGGCGGGTATCAAGACCCGCAACGAGGTGATGCACTTCCACGATCGTGACCTCGTCTTCCTGACCGGGCCGGGAGGGGTAGTGATCGAGCTGGCCGAATGGCGGACACCCTGATGGGCTCAACGGGGTCTCTGAGCCCCTGTGGTGGGCCCGCTCCAAAAGAACGCCCAGGTGCTTACAATCGATGGACATGACCACAGATAACTCGTCAGTGCCGCCAGCAGAGGGGTCAGGAACAATGGACGTGGGGGGTGACCTCACCGTTCGGCGCATGGGCTTTGGTGCCATGCGGATAACTGGCGAGGGGATCTGGGGACCTCCTGCTGATCACGACGCCTGTATCGCAGTCCTGCGCCGGGCCGTGGACCTCGGGGTCAACTTCATCGACACGGCCGACAGCTACGGCCCCCACGTCAGCGAGGAGCTCATCGCCGAGGCCCTCCACCCCTATCCCGAGGACCTGGTCATCGCGACCAAAGGCGGGTTGGTACGACCCGGGCCAGGGGTATGGAATGCCGACGGTCGGCCCGAGCACCTGCGGGAGGCCTGCGAGGGCAGCCTGCGCCGACTGAAGCTCGACCAGATCCCCCTCTACCAGTTCCACCGTCCCGATCCCGAGGTGCCTCTGGAGGAGTCGGTGGGTGCGCTCGCTGCGCTCAAGGACGAGGGCAAGATCCGTCATATCGGGCTCTCCAACGTCAACGAGGAGCAGCTTCATCAGGCCATGCAGATCGTGCCCATCGTCTCGGTGCAGAACATGTTCAGCATCGCCGAGCGCTCCTCGGAGCCGGTGCTGGCCGTGTGTGAGATCGAGAACATCGTCTTCATTCCCTGGCGACCGGTCGACGGGGGAACGCTTTCCTCAGGAGCGGTGGCAGACATCGCCCGAGCCCATGACCGGACCCCGACCCAGGTGGCCCTGGCCTGGCTGCTGGATCGGTCGCCGGCAATCCTCCCCATCCCGGGAACAGCATCGGTCGAACACCTGGAAGAGAACGTGGCCGCCGCCGAGTTCCGGCTCACCGCCGAAGAGGTTGGCACCCTCATCGGGTGA
>DASZLD010000130.1:0-16666 GCA_035552655.1 Acidimicrobiales bacterium | reverse complement strand
TGGGCGTGGGCTACGTGATCATCAATGCCGTCGTCGACATCCTCCAAGCCGTCGTGGACCCCCGGGTGACCTTGGAATGACCCTGGACCACACCGATCGAGACGCCCTATCCAGCCCGACTACGAGGAGCGACCATGCCCACCGAATCCACTGAGGACGGCAGTCCCCCCGGGCCGGGCCGACCGCCCGGACCCATCGATCTCAACCGCTACCCACTGGAGATGGCCTGGCAAGGCATCCAGACGTTCATGAAGCTGCCGGTGTGCCTCACCCCCGAGGACCTCCGGGCCGGCAAGATCGATGCGGCTGTCGCCGGTGTCCCGTGGGACCAGACGGCCATGACCCGCTCCGGCACCCATCTGGGTCCCAAGGCCATCCGGGCCTGTGACCACCTGCCCAGCCCCCCGTGGAGCCGACCCCACCTCCACGTCCGCGTCGACCCCTTCGAGCACCTCAACGTGTGCGACTACAGCGACGCCGAGATCATCATCGGCAACACCGAACGGACCTTCGCCAACGTCAGGGCCTTCGTCTCCGAGATCCTGAGCGGCGGGGCGCTGCCCATCATCCTCGGGGGCGATCACGGCATTACCTGGCCGGTGGCCACGGCCATCGCCGACCACTACGGCTACGGACGCATCGGCATCGTGCACTTCGACGCCCACGCCGATACCGCCCCGGACATGCAGGGGGAGCTGGCCGGACACGGCACACCGATGCGGCGATTGATCGAGAGCGGCGCCGTGCTCGGGAAGAACTTCGTACAGGTCGGCTTGCGGGGTTACTGGCCCGGACCGGACGTGGTGGCCTGGATGGAAGAACAGGAGATGCGGTCCCACTTCATGGCCGAGGTACAGCGCCACGGGTTCGACGTCGTGCTCGAGCGGGCGGTCAACGAGGCATTGTCCGGCTCGGCCGACCTGCTCTACATCTCCGTGGATGTCGATGCCGTCGACCCCTCGCATGCCCCCGGCACCGGGTCCCCCGAGCCCGGCGGACTGGCCAGCGCCGACGTGCTCCGTGCCGTCCGTCGCCTGGCCGCCGAGGTGGGCATGGTGGGCATGGACATCGTCGAGGTCAGCCCGCCGTACGACTCGGGCAACAACATCACGGCTCTGTTCGCTCACCGGTGCGTGCTGGAAGGGCTCACGGGCACGGCCATGCGCCGACTGGGAATGACCGAGCCCGACTACCTCGATCCTCGCGCTGCCGATGGCCCGCCTGCGCTCCGGGCCTAGACGACGAACCCGTGACCCCTCGTTCCGGAGCCTCATGCCGGTCCGCCGTGGTGCCGCCCTGGTTGCACGGGACGTGGATCCGCCGGAACCGGTCCGTTGACGGCGGCCCCGTGGGCGAATGCAGCGATGTGGCCTGGCTACAGGTTGGGCCCTGGTTCGCCGACCTTCGCATTCCCCGGCCCGGGCAACGACCCGACCATCCACTCGACCAGGCCAGAGCGTTCAGCGGGAGGTTCGAGGTGATCGAAGCCCACAGTCGTGCTGCCACCGTGGCGTGGCACCATGACATCGACACCGAGACCACGGCCGGGGGCGAGCCCGATACCGCCGCCGTCGCCCTGCGCGACGGCATGCTGGTCGAGTCCGGCGCGGGGTACACCGAGACGTGGGGGCACCCCGACGGCGGAGGGTCATCCGGCGTGGTGCTGGTTCAGCAGGCCAGAGCGACACCGCCGGGAACCGAAGGCCCAACCGATCAAACGGCCGGCGGACCGATGATCACGGCCCGGGTGGTGTGCGTGGGAACCACGGCCATCGCCGTATGGCGAGAGCCACAGCCGGGGGGAGCCCGGTTCAAGGGATTCCCGTGGTGGGAGCCGACCCATGTGGTCGGTAGCCTGCCCCCTCCCTCGGACCTGCTCGTGGCCCTCCGGAAGGCGGGGACGGACGAACCGTTACCCGGACGGTGGCGGCAACAGATGGGGCCAGGATGTTGACGCCCCTGGCCAGAGGCTCTGGTGTCCGCCGGGTGGTCCTGCTCACCCTGGGCTGGGAGGACCTTCCCAAGTCGGTGTCGGTACACGGGGCGCCTCCCGAGGAACGACTGCGGGAGCCGGTACCTGGGATCCTCCTGCAATGTGACGGGGGTTGGCTCCTGCTCGACACCGGCTTCAACCCCGCGCTCATCCGCGACCGAGCACTTCGACGACGGTTCCACGGCGACCCGGGATTCCAACCGATCCTTCCCGGCCCGGGCGAGCCGCTGGAGGAGGCGCTGGACGCTGCCGGCATCGCCATGGACGACATCGTCTCGGTGGCAGTCAGCCACTTGCACAACGACCATGCCGGCGGTCTGCGCCACTTCGCCGGAAGGGTCCCGGTCCATGCCCAGCAGGCAGAGCTCGACTTCGGCCTCTCGAACCACCCCGTCCCCGAACGGCACGCCATCTACCGCGTCGACTTCGACGACCCCACCATCGAATGGGACCTGGCCCAAGGCGACACCGAGATCGCCCCGGGAGTTACGGCGGTGCTGACCGCCGGCCACACCCCGGGCCACCAGAGCTTCGTGGTCGACTTGGACGAGTCGGTGGGCGGCGGCGGATTCGTCTTCGCCTTCGACGCGGCCGATCTAACCGAGAACATCGAGCAGGAGCTACCCATCGGGGGTCGGGTCGGCGTTCCTCCCGAGGCCACCATCGAGCCCATACGTCGTCTCAAGCGATTGGCCGCCGAGCGGGACTACCAGCTCGTCCCGGGCCACGACCCGGTGGTCTGGCCGGCGCTGACCCGGTCGCTGGCCGAGCGCTTCGCCACCGGGGGATGAGCACCACATGGACGATGGCCCTCCCTCAGTGGCGCGGCGGCGCGGGCTCACGGGCGGCCAGATAGGCCCGCCATCCTCCGTACTCGGTGATACTGCTTGCTCCCATCAGGGCCACCGGCTCACAGAGGAACCCGGTCACCGTCGAACCGTCCAGCAGCGTCACTGGCCCGACGGCCATGGGGGTGGGGAGCGAGGCGACCAGATCGGCGAAGCCGACCGGCGGTAGGTCCCACACCTCGACCTCGATGCTGCATCCGGGCCGGTCCGCTCCCAGGCGGAGCAGACCGGGCTTGGGTGGATTCGTCTCCAGCACGTAGAGCTCGTACAGGGGCGCCGTCGAGGTGGTTCGGGCCAGCCGTCCCCCTCGGTCCGTTAACTGGTAGTTGAGGGGCTGCCCGGACAGGTGGGCCCCGACCACGACTAGGGAGATACAAGGTGGCGCCATCCGGAGCAGATCGCTCGGCGGCGCGTTTTCGCCGGATGAGTCACGCTCCAGCCGCCGGGCGAGATCGATCTGCACCAGCTCGCTCCATGCCTGGCCGATCAGGCTGACCCCGAACGGAAGGCCCTCGACCGTCCCCGCCGGCACCGCCACCGCGCACAGGCCGAGCAGGTTGACGAAGGTGGTGTAGCGGCCGAGGCGACTGTTGACGCCGATGGGATCCTCGGCCACCTCGGCGAGCGTCGGATGGAAGGGGGCCGTGGGGAGGATGAGGGAGTCGGCGCCGACTGCGGTCAGCTGGGCCTCTGCTGCCGCGGCCAGCTGGCCCAATCGATCGATGTCGGCGGCCAGCGTACTGGCTGGGATCGAGCCCGCAGCCGAGATCATTGGCCCGACCACCGGGTCGACCGCATCGAGATGGGCGTCCACCCATGGCCCCACCGCGGCATAGCGCTCGGCCAAGAAGGCGCCCTGATAGAGCAGTTGGCCGGCCTCCAGAAAGAGGTCGAGGTCGATCGCCACCGCATTGCACCCGCGATCCCGAAGTCGTTGGACGGCGTCCTCGTAGCAGCGGCGGCGACCGGGGTCGAGATCGACGAGGGCCCCGGATCCGGCGTAGGCCACCGTCGGTCGAGCGGGCGGCCCGAGGGGGGTAGTGGGAGGAATGGCGCGCCGGCGGAAGTCACTCGGGTCAGGCGCGGCCAGGACGGCCAACACCCGTTCCATCACCGACAGCGACGGGGAGAAGACCGAAACGCAGTCGAACGACCGGCACGCCGGCACCACGCCGCCCGTCGACACCAGGCCGCGCGTCGGCTTCATGCCGATGATCCCGTTGAGCGCGGCCGGCACCCGGCCCGATCCTGCGGTGTCCGTCCCCAGGGCGAAGTCGACCAGTTGGAGAGCGACGGCCACTGCTGACCCGCTGCTGCTGCCCCCGGAGATGCGATCGGTGGCGATGGCGTTTCGGACCGCGCCGTACGGGCTGCGGGTGCCGACCAGCCCGGTGGCGAACTGGTCGAGGTTGGTCTTCCCCACCAACAGGGCACCGGCGTCGAGCAAGGACCGGACTGCTGGTGCGTCGGCCGTCGGCCGATAGCTGAACTCCGGACAGCCCGCCGTGGTTGGCACTCCAGCCACGTCGATGTTGTCCTTGACCGCGAAGGTCAATCCGGCCAAGGGAAGGTCCGCTCCCGCCTTCAGCCGAGCACGCAGGTCCTCGATGGCCTGACCGAGAACCGAGATGGGAACCCGACTGATCCAGACCTCGTCGCGACCGGACTCGTCGATGCGACGGATCAGCTCGTCGGCCGACGGCAGTGGCGCAGCGATGGCGTCACCCACGGGACGGGCCCACCACGACGAGTGGCCTGCCCGCCGGCACCTGGTCCCCCGGCCCGACCAGTATCTCCACCACGACCCCCCGCTGAAGGGCGATGACCTGCATCTCGGTCTTCATGGCCTCCAGGACCATCAGGGTTTCCCCCTCCTCCACCGTGTCGCCGACCCGGGTATCGACCCGCCACACGCTGGCCGTCATGGGCGACTCGACCACTGAGCCGCCCGCGGGGACGGCGCGCTCGTCGGCGGCCGGTGTCGGGGTGACCTCGTCCCGGGTTTCGAACTCCCCTGACCTCGTCCACGCGTCACGCTCGGCGGCGAACGCCCGGGCCTGCCGGTTCCGGAAGTCGGCGATCGACTCGGCATTGTCGCGCAACATCTGTTCGTAGTGGCCCAGGCGGAACGTCCCCGGTTCGATTCGAACATCCAGGCGGCCGGCCGCCATCTCGGCCCGGGCGTCGAGCAGCTCCTCCGCGCTCACCGGGTACCAGCGGATGCGGTCGAAGAACCGCAGGAGCCAAGGAACTCCGGGCTCGAACGGCGCGCGCTGGGAGAACCGGCTCCAGATCTGCAGTGTCCGCCCGACGAGCTGGTAGCCGCCGGGCCCCTCCAGCCCGTAGATGCAGAGGTACGAGCCCCCGATGCCGACCGAGTTCTCCGCCGTCCACGTGCGGGCCGGGTTGTACTTGGTGGAGACCAGGCGGTGACGCGGGTCGAGGGGCGTGGCCAACGGGGCGCCCAGGTAGACGTCTCCTAGCCCTAGCACCATGTAGGTGGCGTCGTGCACGATCCGGCGGACCTCGTCCACGTCCTCCAACCCATTGATGCGCCGGATGAACTCGATGTTGGACGGGCACCATGGGGCGTCGTCACGGATCCCCGACATGTAGCGGCCGATGGCTTCCTGGGTGGACGGGTCGTCCCACGAGAGGGGCAGGAACACCTCCCGACTGGGTACCTCCAGCTCGCCGGTGGGGGGCATCCGCTCCTCCAGCCCCCCTACCAGGTCGAGGACGGCATCGAGGGAGGTGATGGCGGCATCGAATTGGACCTGGAGGCCGCGCACCCCGGGGGTGAGATCGAGCACGCCGTCCATGCCCGTCGCGGCCACCCGCTCGGCCAGCTCGTGTACCCGGGCCCGGAGGGCGAGGTCGAGGACCATGGGCCCGTACTCGACTAAGAGGTTGTCGTCCCCGTTGGCCCGGTAGGTGACCTCCGGACCAGCGCCGGCCGGTGACCGGGCGAGAATCCCGGACCGGGAGTCCCCGCCACCAGCCCGGACCCGGGGCGGCTCGACCACGGGAACGAACCGGACCTGGTCACCGGGACGGAGCTGGCCGAGTTTCCAACGCTGCGAGGTGACCACCGTGGCCGGGCACACGAACCCACCGAGGCTGGGACCGTCCGGCCCGAGCAGGATAGGGAGGTCGCCGGTGAAGTTGACCGCGCCCACCGAGTAGGGCGTGTCATGGATGTTGGAGGGGTGGAGCCCGGCGTCGCCCCCGTCGGACCGGGACCAGGTTGGCCGGGGCCCGACCAGTCGGACACCGGAACGAGCCGAGTTGAAGTGGACCTCCCACTCGGTCCGATACAGAGCGTCGAGGTCATCGGCGGTGAAGAACTCCCGATCGGCGTGGGGACCGGGCATGACTTCCATGGCCCACGCTGTACCCATGTCCGGGCGGTCCGACAGAGCCACCGGGCCCGCGCCTCCCGCCGGTCCGCCACCGCGGCCGGGGCGGAGGATGTCTCCCTGCCGCAGCCCGTGACCGCCATGGCCGCCGAACGCACCGAGTAGGAACGTGGACGCGCTCTCGAGGTAGGAAGGCACGTCGATGCCCCCGTTGATCAGCAAGTAGGCCCGGATGCCGGGAGGTCCGACGGCGGCGATGTCGAGTACTGCTCCAGCCGGTACCCACTGGGGCTCCCACATGGGGAGGGTCTGCCCGTCGATGTGGGCGTGGCACGGTGCGCCGGTCAGGCATACCAGCGTCATCGACGAGAAGGACAGGGCCGGTCCCTGCAGCGTCAGCTCGAGGCCGGGAGCACCTTCGGGATTCCCGACGGCCAGATTGCCCAGCCGGAAGGAGCGATCGTCCATCGGCCCGGACGGCGGGACGCCGACATGCCAGTAGCCGATCCGGCCCGGCCAGTCCTGCACGGTGGTCTGGGTTCCCCCTCGCAGGACTTCGATTCGCTGGTCCGGATCGGCCACGCCGGCCAACGATGCCGTGGTGTGAGTGGCGGCCACCACGGCCGGGTCGAGGAGCGCCGCGCTGAGCAGGCGCACATTGGTCTCGATGCCGCCGATGCGGCTGGCGTCGAGTGCCTCGCCCAGCCCGTCCAGCGCTTCTGTTCGCGATGCCCCCCAGACCACCACTTTGGCCAGGAGCGGGTCGTAGGCCGGTGTCACCTCGGTTCCCGTCTCCACCCACCCATCGACCCTGACACCTTTGGGAAATACCACCTCGGTGATCAGACCGGGGCTCGGTTGGTAGTCCTTGGTGGCGTTCTCTGCGTAGATCCGCGCCTCTACCGCGCATCCGACTGGGCTGGCGGTGGCCAGCTCATCCAGCACCCCCGGATCCCCGTTGGCCAAGCGGAGCATCACCGTGACCAGGTCGATGCCCCATACCTCCTCAGTGACCGTGTGCTCCACCTGGAGCCGGGTGTTGACTTCGAGGAATGCCACCTCCTGGCGGTCGGTGTCATAGACGAACTCGACGGTGCCCACCGACCGATAGTCCACCGATCGGGCCAGCCGGATGCTGCTCTCGGCCATCTCTGCTCGCACGCCGTCGGGCAGGTTGGGCGCCGGGGCCTCTTCCATCACCTTCTGGTTCCGCCGCTGCAGTGAGCAGTCCCGATCCCCGAGGACGACCACCTGGCCGTGGCCGTCGCCGACGACCTGGACTTCGACGTGTCTGGCCCGAGGCACGAGTCGCTCGAGGAACACACCGGCAGTGCCGAAACCGGCTTCGGACAGGCGGGCCACCGATTCGAAGGCCATCGCCAGTTCCTCGGGACCCCGGCTGGGCTGGATGCCGATGCCGCCCCCGCCTCCGGTGGCCTTGACCATGATCGGATAGCCGAGCACCTCGGCTGCGCCCAGCGCCTCGTCGACGTCGGCCACCAGCCCGGTGCCGCCGAGCAGTGGCACCCCGGCAGCAGCGGCGGCCTCCCGGGCTCGATGCTTGACGCCGAAGAGGTCGATGTGACCCGGGGTCGGTCCTACGAACACCAGCCCGGCGGCCTCCACCGCCCGAGCGAAGTCGGCATCCTCGGAGAGGAACCCGTAGCCCGGGTGGACGGCCCCGGCCCCGGTGGCCAACGCAGCGTCGATGATGGCATCGGCTCGTAGGTAGCTGTCACGAGCCGGCGCCGGGCCCAGCCGGACGGCGAGGTCGGCCATGCGCACATGCGGTGCGCCCCGATCCGGATCCGAGAACACGGCCACGGTGGTGAGCCCGAGCTCGGCGGCCGACCGCAGGATCCGACAGGCGATCTCTCCCCGGTTGGCCACCAGGAGTGAGTCGAACCGTCCGATTCTGCTCACGGGGAACCCACCACAACGCGCACCGGGGTCGGGTTGAAGCCGTTGCACGGGTTGTTGATCTGAGGGCAATTGGAGATCAACGTGAGCACGTCCTCGTGGGCCAGGAGCGTGACCGACAGTCCCGGGGCCGAGATCCCGTCCACGATCCCCAACGTCCCCGACTCTTCCACCGGGACGTTCATGAACCAGTTGATGTTGCTGACCAGGTCCCGCTTGCCCAACCCCCATTGGGCCCCTTCGGCCAGGAAGTTCTCGACGCAGGCGTGTTGGCCGCGGGTGTGGTGGCCATAGCGCACGGTATTGGACTCCTTGCTGCACGCCCCACCCAGCGTGTCGTGGCGGCCGACTCCATCGGCGATCACCGTCAACAGCGGACGACCGGTGTCGGAGCGCAGCACGCTTCCCACCCCGAGGTAGATCGATCCCTGCCAGGTGAGGGTCTCGGGGGCGCTGTAGCGCTCGGTGGTGTTGTCGGCCAAGTAGAAGAGACAGTCGACGGCCTGGTTTCCCTCGAGGTCGATCACTTCGAGCGTCCCGCCGGCTGGGACCACACCCGACCACGGCGCCCGGGCGGCGACGATGTCGTCCCTGAGCGCCATCATGGATGGCCCACGGTGTCGGTGTCCCATGGCCCGATCGAGCCGTCGGCCGTCGATCGGGCCACCAGGTCCTCATAGTTGTTGAGGAAGGCCCGCTCGGCCTCGGGAGAGGCCGAAGCCGGCCACGATCCCCGCTCGGTGGGTCGACCGGACCAGGCCAGTACCTCGAGGCTGCCGCAGGCCCACTGAGACCGAGGGTCCAGGGGATGGGCGGTGTTGGCCACCAACACCAAGAGCGGCAGCTCGGCCCGAAGCTCCACCACGGTCGGAGTCCCTTCTGATCCCGTCCACCGCAGCGCCCCTGATCCGGCATCGACTCGGACCCCCTTGAAGAACGACAGGCTGGGCGGGAGGTCACGGGGGCCCAGCCCGTGCTTGGCCGCGGCCACCAGGAGCAGCTCACGTCCGGCGGGGCTCGGCGTGGCCGCGCCTCCGGCCCCGTAGCGATGCTCGTTTCGCTGTCGGCTGGAGGCGCCGCAGAGAACGTCGTGGCGGCCCGATGTGTCGGACACGATGCTGGCCAGCACCCGTCCCTGGTCGGACAGGAAGAGCTGACCCGCACCCAGGTAGGCCTGCCACTGCAGCTTGATGGTGTCGGCCACGTTCAGGCGCTCCCAGGGCTGGCCGTCCCGGAAGAGCAGGAGGTGGGCGCAGGCGTCACCCTCGAGATCGTGCAGGCGGATGGTGGTCCCTGCCGCCACCCGGCGGTGCGTGTACCCACCTCCGGCGACCCGTTCCGCCCATACCAGCCGGGCCGGATCCACATCGGGGGGAGCCGACGCGTAGTCGGATGCCGGGAGGGTGGGCATGTGCTCCACGACGGTTCCCGCTTGGCCGCGGGCATGGGCTCGGGCTCCCTCTGGGGTCTCTGTTCCCACCGAATCGGCCGGACGGATCGGTGCGGCGTGAGGATGGTTTCCCATGGTCCTGATCATTATCTATCGTGTAATAGAAACAAAGAGAATTGAGCCTGATTAACGTGCTCTTCACATGAATCCGGTTGGCCGTCCACGAGTAGCTCCTCGTCTCTCCTCGGGCGATCCACGAGAAGAGATACTTCGGGCTGCCGCTGATCTTTTCGGCACCGCCGGTTATACAGCCACATCGACCCGGGCCATCGCCCAGGCGGTGGGCCTGCGTCAGGCGTCGTTGTTCCACTACTACGCCCGCAAGGAGCTCATCCTGGTGGAACTGCTCGACCAGACGCTCCGACCGACACTCGATCTCACCACACGCCTCGGACAAGCGGATCTCGGGCCTGAGGCCGCGCTGTGGGTGGTGGCGAAGTGCGATGTCTCCAACTTGTGTGCCGGCCCCCACAATCTGGGCGCCCTCCAACTGCTCCCCGAGGTACGGGCGCCCCAATTCGCCTGGTTCTGGCGTCGGCGGGAGGCCCTGTTCGATTTCTACCGTCGCCAGGTCACCGAAGGGGTCGAGGCCGGCGTGTTTTCTGACGACGCCCTCCCGCTGGGCTCTGATCTGGTCTTCGGTCTGGTCGAGAGCGTGATCACGGCGAACGAGTCGATCCGGGGCGACCCCCTCGTTTCGACTGCTATCGCCGATGGGTCGCTTCATCTGCTCGGCGTTCCCACCCCTCGGGTCAGAAAGGCGCAGCGAGCGGGGATCCAGTTCCTGAAAGACGACCCTGTTGTCCAGGCCGTGCCGATGGAGACGGACGGGCAGCCGGTGGGTGGCGCCGGATCCTCCCAAGCCGCTACCTACTGCCAGGGTGACCCAGGGTCGGGGACTTGACGAAACGGCACGGCTGGTTAGAGTTCAGTCGCCCGGTATCGACACCCAAATTCCGAGGCATAGCCCATCGCCCCTTTGGAGGCCACCACATGCCCACCGAATCCGATACCCACGATCTGTTCCGAAGCGTGGCCCAGCACGATGCCGACGCCCTCGAGGGTCTCCTCTTTGCTCGGGTCGACAACCAGGTGGCCTCCGGTCTTGACGCCAGGACCTACGCACTGGTCAACATCGCAGCGCTCGTCGCCGCCGATGCGTCCCCAGCCTCGTACGTCTGGCAGGTCGGCCTGGCCCTCGACTCCGGCGTCACCGCCGACGAGATCCTCGGTGTCCTGGTTGCCGTCGGCCCGACCGTCGGGAACGTCCGAGTTGTTGCCGCGGCCGCTGAGATCGCCTTTGCCCTGGGCGTCGACCTCGACGTCGACGAGGCGTAGCCGCCATGATGATGCGCAGAAGCCCCCTCCTCCGGATGGCCGCCATCGGCGGGGTGGCCTACATGGGCTCCAAGGCCGGTGCCAACAAGGCCAATGCCCAAGCCCAGCAGGCCCAAGCCCAGCAGCCGGCGGCCGAGACCCCTCCGCCGCCCCCTCCCGCCGCAACCCCACCACCGCCGGACGGCGCGACCTCAGGGGCAACCGACCGCATCTCGCAGCTCAAGGAATTGGCCGAGTTGCACGACTCAGGCGCGCTGACACAAGAGGAGTTCGACAAGGAAAAGACCCGGATCCTGGCCTGACCGGGATCAGGCTGGTGGGTTGGCGCCCCTGGCCGTCGATCGTTCGATCTCCTTCCAGGCGGCATCCACCCCTTCGAAGCCTCCGATCTCTGTGCCCTTCCCCGGCTCGAGGTCCTTGTAGACCTCGAAGAAGTGGGCGATCTCATGGGTCAGGTGGGGCGGGAGGTCTTCGACGTCGAACACGCTGTTCCACATGGGGTCACCACAGGCCACGGTGATGATCTTGGCGTCCGGGCCCTTCTCGTCGGACATCCAGAACACACCCACCGGGCGGGAATCGACCAGGCATCCCGGAAATGTCGGCTCGTCGATCATGACCAGCGCGTCCAGCGGGTCGCCGTCCTCGGCCAGGGTGTCGGGCACGAAGCCGTAGTCAGCTGGATAGAAGGTGGCTGAGAAGAGCCTGCGGTCGAGCCGAATGAGATGGCGCTCGTGGTCGTACTCGTACTTGTTGCGACTGCCCCGAGGGATCTCGACGATGACCTCGATCGAGCGCTCGTCACTCATGTCGGTTGCCTTCCCATGCCTACCTGATGGTACCGCCGTGCCGGGGTCCAGGATTCCCAGGGGCTTCCGTTGTGCCTGAGAATCAATCGTTCATCTGAAGTTTGCTGAAAGTTTGCCCACGTGTTTTCGGCTGTTTACCGGGCCATTCATACACTCGCCGTGTGAGCGACGAACTGGCCACCACCGTTCCGCCCAATCTGCTGAAGGCGCTGGACGAGTCGAAGGTCTCGTCCTTCCAGTGGAAGATCATGTTCGTCTCGGGGATGGGCTTCTTCACCGATGCCTACGACCTCTTCGTCATCGGCATCGTCGTGACATTGCTGAAGCCGGAGTGGAACCTCTCCACCAGCCAGGTCTCGCTGCTCAACTCGGCCACCCTGGCCGCGTCGGCCGTCGGCGCCATCGTCTTCGGCCGGATCGCCGACATCCTGGGCCGCAAGAAGATCTACGGCTACGAGGTCCTCATCCTGGCCATCGGCGCCCTGGCCTCGGCCTTCGCCCCCAACTACACCTTCTTGCTGATCAGTCGCATCATCTTGGGCATCGGCATCGGGGGCGACTACCCGGTTTCAGCCACCATCATGAGCGAGTACTCGGGCAAGCAGACCCGGGGAAAGATGGTCGGGCTGGTGTTCGCCATGCAGGGAGCGGGCCTGGTGGTCGGGCCCTTGGTCGCCTCGGTCTTGTTGGCCTCGGGGATCTCGGACGACTACATCTGGCGGATCCTCCTGGCCCTCGGAGCCATCCCCGGGTTGGCCGTCTTCTATATGCGCCGACAGATCCAGGAGACCCCCCGGTTCGCCATCGCCGGTGGCGCCCACGAGGAAGCGGAGGCGGCCATCGCCCAAGCCACCGGGGCGGCTCCGACCAAGGGCCCAGTGGGGGAGTCCAAGGCCCGCCACACCCAAGGAGCGATGGAGGGCTTCTTGATGCTGGCCCGATCTCGTCGGATGCGGAAGTGGCTGATCGGGACGGCGGTGTGCTGGGCCCTGCTCGACTTCTCCTATTACGGGAACTCCATCTCGTCGCCCGAGATCCTGAAGTTGCTGAACCCCCATGCGTCGCTGCTCCACAACACCCTGGTGCAGCTGCTGATCTTCGTGGTGTTCGCCTTACCGGGATACGCCCTGGCCATTCGATTGATGGACCGAACGGGCCGAAAGACCATCCAGGGCCTCGGGTTCGCCATGATGGCCGTGGCCTTCCTGCTCATCGGGCTGGTTCCCGGCGTGACCACGACGGCTGCGCCGTTCGTCCTGCTCTATGGCATGAGCTACTTCTTCACCGAGTTCGGCCCCAACACCACCACCTTCATCTATCCAGCCGAGATCTTCCCGGTGGAGGTGCGCACCACGGCCCACGGGATCTCGGCGGCCATGGGCAAGATGGGGGCCTTTGCCGGTGCCTACCTGTTCCCGGTGATGTTGGCCTCGTCGCTCGGTATCCGGGGGACGGAGGTCATAGCTGGGGTCGTGTCGGTGGCCGGCCTGATCCTTACGCTCACCCTGCTGCCCGAACCCAAGGGCAAGAGCCTGGAGGAACTGAGCAACGATGCGTACGCTCCTGACAACGAGGTTGCTCGATTGCAGGAGGCGGCATGACCTACACCATCGTGGTCGGAGTGGATGGTTCGCCCCACGGAAATGAGGCTCTCCGGTGGGCGGTCGAGCATGCGGGAGCACTCGACGGTGCCGTGACCGCGCTCTTTGCCTGGCAGGTCCCCTTCCTGGGGATGCCCGGAGCGTTCGACCGGGACGAACTGGAGAAGCTGGCCAAGGACTTCCTGACCGAGACGGTGAGCTCGATCGTGCCTTCGCCCTCTGTCCCCTTGTGGACGGTGGTGGCCGAGGGCGATCCCACCGAGGCCCTGATCACGGCGTCTGAGGACGCCGACCTCTTGGTGCTGGGCTCACGGGGACGGAACCCGTTCAAGGGCCTGCTCCTCGGGTCGGTCAGTCAGGGCTGCGCCGCCAACACCAAATGTCCTGTCGTCATCGTCAAGATCCAGTCCGAAACCGATGGGTGAAACGGTGACCGGGTCCGTCGGTATCGTTACTGGATGAGCGAGAATGCAGCGGTTGCCGCACCAGGGGCAGATGACCAGGATGACGGCCCGCGCTACTTCGCCCGGCAGCTCTCCGATCTGGACTTCAACGACCGGTTGCTCGACCTGGTGGTCGACGACCGAATACCGCTGCTCGAACAGGTCAAGTTCCTGGCCCTGTTCAGCGAGCGGATCGATGAGTTCTTCCAGGTCCACGTAGCGGGGCTCAAGCGTCAGGTCGCCGCGGGGATCCAGACCCGCTCGCTGAACACCATGACGCCCGAGGAGCTCCTGGGTGCCGTTCGGTCCACGTTGAGCACGATGCTGGCCCGCCAAGAGGCGTTGTTGACCGAGCACCTCATCCCGCAACTGGCCAACGCCGACATCGAGCTCTGCGATTGGGAGACTCTGGGCGCCGACGATCGGACCCATCTTCGGGAGATCTTCGATCGGCTGATCCTGCCCGTGGTCACCCCTCTGACCGTCGATCCCAGCCACCCGTTCCCCTACCTCTCCAACCTCTCGCTCAACGTCGGGCTCGAGGTCAAGAGCCCGGGTACCGACGAGACCCGCTTTGCCCGGGTCAAGGTGCCCCCCAACGTGCCCAGGCTGTTGCCCCTGCCCGAGGGCGACCGGTTCGTCCCCATGGAACAGGTCCTGATCGCGTTCATCGGGGAGCTGTTTCCGGGGATGGAGACGGGAGCTCCGTGCGTGTTCCGGGTGACCCGTGATGCCGACATTGCCCTCGACGATGATGCGGCCGACGACCTGCTGCTGGCTCTCCAAGAGGAGCTCCGGCGCCGGAGGTTCCTGCCCGTCATCCGCCTGGAAGTGGACGCCCGTACGTCCGACGGACCCGTCGAACGGCTGCGGGAGGAGTTGGGCCTGGCCCCGGAGGACGTCTACCGGTTCAACGGTCCCCTCGGTCTCGATTGCCTGTGGACGATCCACGGAGTGGACCGACCGGCCCTGCACGACGAGCCCTGGGCTCCGCTCGTCCCTCCCGCTTTGGCCGGCGTCGACCGGGACGAGGAGGTCACCATCTTCTCGGTGCTCGATCGTCGGGATGTTCTGGTCCATCACCCCTACGACTCGTTCTCGGCCTCGGTGGAGGAGTTCATGTCCGAGGCCGCCGACGATCCCCACGTCCTGGCCATCAAACAGTGCCTGTACCGCACCTCGGGGGACAGCCCCGTCGTGGCCTCGCTGGTCCGGGCGGCCGAGCGGGGCAAGCAGGTGGCTGTCCTCGTCGAAGTTACCGCCCGGTTCGACGAGGAGGCGAACATCGTGTGGGCCCGCGCCCTGGAAGAGGCGGGAGCACACGTGATCTACGGGCTCATGGGACTGAAGACCCACGCCAAGACCACCCTGGTCGTCCGCCAGGATGGCAATGACGTCCGCCGCTACTGCCATGTCGGTACCGGCAACTACAACCCCAAGACGGCCCGGATGTACGAGGATCTCGGGGTCCTGTCCTCCCGGGCCGAGCTCGGGGCCGATGTGACCCGGTTCTTCAACTACATCACCGGGTTCAGCCAGCCACCGCACTACCAGCAACTGGTCACCTCCCCGGGCGGGATCCGGGATTTCGTGATCGAGCGCATCAGAGAAGAGGCCAAAGCGGGCAGCGATGGACGCGTGGTCATCAAGGTGAACGGTCTCGATGACCCTGCCGTCATCGATGCGCTCTACGAGGCGTCCGCCGCCGGTGTCTCCATCGACTTGGTCATCCGGGGCATCTGCTGCCTGCGGCCCGGCGTGCCCGGGTTGTCGTCGACCATCCGGGTCCGTTCCATCGTGGGCCGTTTCCTGGAGCACTCGCGCATCTTCCGGTTCGGTGGATCCGCCGGCCGTCCGGTGCAGTTCTACATCGGCTCGGCCGATCTCCGCCGCAGGAACCTCGACCGCCGGGTGGAGGCCATGATCCCTGTGGAGGACCCCGATGCCGTGGGCCAGCTGGGAGAGGTCCTCGACGTCAACCTGGCTGACGACACGCAGGCGTGGTCGCTCATGCCCGACGGGAAGTGGATTCGAGTTCCCCGAGTGAAGGGGATCGCCACCCAGGAGGTGCTGGCCACTCAGGCGCTGGATCGAAGCGTTCCCACCGACGACTCCCGGCGCCCCCGCTCGGCTGCGCACAAGAGCGTCGCCGGTTGGAGCAGGCGACGCCGACCGACCTGAACAGTTGCCGGCTACGCCGTGATGGCGTTGATGCGGGCGACGACCTCGTCGGTCAGCTTGGGCAGAACCTCCAGGGCCACCAGGTTCTCCGTGACCTGCTCCACCCGGCTGGCCCCGGTGATGACCGAGGAGACATGCGGGTTCTTGGCGCACCAGGCGATGGACAGCTGGGCCAGTGTGCAGCCGAGCTCCTGGGCCACTGACTGCAGCTCGCGGACCTTGGCCCCCTTCTTCTCGTCAGTCAGCATGTTCTTTAACCACTCGTAGCCCGGAAGGGTGGCCCGGCTCCCCTCGGGGATCCCGTCGAGGTACTTGCCCGTCAACAGGCCCGAGGCCAGAGGGCTCCAGGTGGTGAGGCCCAAGCCGATGCTCTCGTAGAGCGGGGCGTACTCCTTTTCCACCCGGTCTCGGGCAAACAGGTTGTACTGGGGCTGCTCGACCACCGGCTTGTGCAGGTGATGGCGGTCGGCGATGTCCCACGCCTCTCGGATCTCGGCCGCCGACCACTCCGAGGTGCCCCAGTAGAGGGCTTTGCCGCTGGTCACGATGTCCGACATCGCCCACACCGTCTCCTCCATCGCCGTGTGGGGGTCGGCGCGGTGGCAGTAGACGAGGTCGACGAAGTCGAGTCCGAACCGTTCCAGGGAGCCGTCGATGGCCTGCAGCAGGTATTTGCGGTTCAGCGTGTTGCGCATGTTGACGGTGTTGTGGACGCCCCAGAACA
>DASZLD010000129.1:0-3068 GCA_035552655.1 Acidimicrobiales bacterium | reverse complement strand
TGGGCCGATGCAATCATGGAGGCCGAGATGTCCAAGCCGAGGACGTGATCGACATGTGCACCCAAGGCTCGGGACAACCGGCCGACGCCGCAGCCGAAGTCGAGCGCCCGACGGCGGTCAACGGGAAGGCCAGAGGTCCGGGATTGCGACCAGAGGGAGTCGATCGTCGCTCGACCGGAGGCGAAGAACTCTTCCGCGTCCCATTGACCGTTCTGCTGCCCCGGTGCGGTGACCACCGCCCACAGCGGGTCGACTCGAGCCCAGTCCTCCCAGGCCTGCCGGTTGGCGACGACGGCACGATCCCGGTCACGGTCGTGCTCATCCGTAGCCTGACTGGGCATGGTCAAGAGTATGTCAGGGCCAGCCTTCCTCCTAGCTCGTGACGGTGCGCAGCTTGAACTGGGCGCCGGCAGGGTCGGTCACGGTAGCCAGCCGGCCATAGGGCGTGTCCTCGGGATCGGCCACGATCGAACCGCCCAGGTTCTTGACCGTGGCCACGCTGGCGTCGGCGTCATCGACCTCCCAGTAGATCGACCAGTGGGCCGGCGTACCCTCGGAAAGCCACGCACTTGCGTCCATGATCCCGGCCAGGTCGCCCTCGCCGCCGGGGTCCTGCATCGTGGTGTACCGGAACTCATCACTGTCACCAACGTCGGTCGTCTCCCAGTGGAACACCGAGCGGTAGAAGGCCACGGCGGCGGCGTGGTCCCGGGTGAACAACTCAGACCAGCTGGGTGCACCGTGCTCGTTCATCACCGTGAACCCGGGAAAGGCCTTCGGCTGCCAGGCACCGAGGTGGGCGCCGGTGGGATCGATGAGCACCAGCTGGACGCCGAGGTCGGCCACGGGCATCGAGGGGGCGACGATCTGGCCCCCACCGGCCAGGACCGCAGCTGCGGTCTTGTCGATGTCATCGGTGGCCAGGTAGATGTTCCAGGTGTTGGTGGCGGGCATCTCATCGCCCATACCGCCCATACCGCCGGCAACGGGAACGCCATTGCGGGTGAACATGAAGTAGCCACCGAATTCCTCGTTCGGCTCCTCGGACTCCCATCCGAAGAGCTCGCCATAGAACCTTCGGCTGCCATCCACATCGGAGGTCGACAGGTCGGCCCAGCAGGGCGATCCGATGGGGGCACGGTCACGGGTGGTCATGATTGCTCCTAGTGGTCCGGTGGATCCTTGATTGCTGCGACGGCAATTGCTTCGACGGTCCCGAGGGTCAGGAATCATCGGTCCCCGGCGCTGGCACCGATGAGATCGCCGGATGCCGGCCGTCCTCTAGATGATGGTTGCCCTCCAGCGCTGGTGTCGGGTCACGGTTGTCGGACCTGATGGCACCGTCGTGGCCCGCTGCGAGCTCGACGGCCCGGGCTCGCCCGGGCTCGGTGCCATAGACGACGTGGCCCACCTGGCTCTCCTGGCCTCCCGTCTGGGCGGCGGCATCACCCTGGCCGAGGTCTCGCCGGCGATGCGGGAGCTCCTCGAGCTCGCTGGTCTATGCGTCGAGATGGAGGGGCAGACCGAACTCGGCGAAGAGCCACCCGGGATCCAGCACGGTGAGGAAGAAATTCATCCCGGTGATCCTCCCCCCTGAGATCTCGAGCACCTGCAAGGCCCACGGCGCGTAGCCACCGGCCGGGTCCACCTTGTACTGCCCGAATGCCGGGCAGCCGTTGGCCGTGGTCGGCAACAGACGAGAGCCCCGGCAAGCACTCGGTCCGGGCTGGACCATCCAGCTGCCGATATCGGCCGCCCCCTGGATCCACATGGCGAACGGCGGCATGGACTGGATGGCGTCGTCGTGGAGCAGGGTCACCAGCCGCTCGATGTCGTAGCGCTCGAAGGCGTCGACGTAGCGCTCGAGGAGCTCGGCGTCGGCCTCATCCAGGTGTTCCCGGTGCTCTCCTTGGGGCAGAGCGCCCAAGGTGGCCCGGGCCCGCTGCAGGGCGCTGTTCACCGCGGCCACGCTGGTGTCGAGCAGCTCGGCCGCCTCGGCCACCTGCCAGCGGAGCACCTCGCACAGGATGAGGGCGGCGCGCTGGCGGGCCGGCAGGTGCTGGAGGGCGGTCACGAAGGCCAGTCGGATCGACTCGCGATACTGGGTGATCTCGGCCGGGTCCGAGCTCTCAGGGGCGACGCGTGCGTCGGGGACCGGGGTCACCCAGGTGGCCTCGGGCAGCAGCGGCCCGAGATGGGACTCCACCGGAGGTGACGAGGGGCCCATCTCCATGGGCCGGGCCCGGCGCTGCACCGAGCGGTGCATGTCGATGCAGACATTGGTGGCGATGCGGTAGAGCCAGGAGCGCACACTGGAGCGGCCCTCGAAGCTCTCGGAGTTTCGCCAGGCCCTGATCATGGTCTCCTGGACGGCATCCTCCGCTTCGGAGCCCGAGCCCAGCATCCGGTAGCAGTAACCGGTCAGCTCTCTCCGGAAGGGTTCCAGATCGGTAGGGGCCACAGGGGCGCTCACGGCCACAGCCCTAGACCCTATCGGTAGGCACTCGAGAACGGCGTCTGACATCACTGGTTAGACGGAACAGCCGACCAGAACTCATCGGACCACCGTGTCGTGCTCAGATCAGGCCGGGGATCATGGCCTCCACCACGGAGGGTCCCGGCGTGGCCAGGGAGCGAGCCAGGGCATCGGAGAACCCCTCGGCCGAATCGGCCCGAACGGCCTGGAGCCCCATGCCTGTGGCCAGGGAGACGAAATCGATATCGGGACGGGCGAGGTCGAGCACGTTCCTGGCCCGAGGACCGGGAGTGCCGGCGCCCACCCGATCGAGCTCCATGTTCAAGACCGAATAGGACCGGTTGTTCAACAGGATGGTGGTGACGTCCAGGCCTTCTCGGGCCATGGTCCACCACGCCTGCAGTGTGTACAGCGCGCTCCCGTCGGCCTCCAGGGCCACCACCCGACGGTCGGGGGAGGCCACGGCGGCGCCCAGTGCCACCGGCAACCCCTGACCGATGGCCCCGCCGGTGAGACAGAGCCAGTCGTGGGGAGGCGAACCGGCCGTCGATCCCGGGGCGAACAGGCTCGAGGTGTTCCCCTCGTCGGAGAC
>DASZLD010000128.1:0-4188 GCA_035552655.1 Acidimicrobiales bacterium | reverse complement strand
ATCAGGATGGGCAGGATGATCAGGTCGGCAAAGATGAAGCTGATGACCCCGCCGAAGCTGATTCCGCCGTTCCAGAGGACGGCGGCCAGTGGGACATTCCCGATCGAACAGACGAAGGAGAAGATCGAGATCACCGGTCCGATCAGCGGTCCGGAGATCCTGGCCACCAGCGGATGGCCGGTGGAGAACAGATCCTGCCAAAACCGGTTGGGCACCCAGGCACCCAGGGCGCCGGCGATGAGCAGCCCACCCACGATGTCACGCAACACCGCCGCCCATTCCATCACGAAGATGTGGGACACCGCGGTGAAACCATCGGCCGAGGCCAGGCGGGAGGCAAGACCCCCCTCGGCCCTCACGCTCATGTCCATGGCGGCATGGCCCTCCATGGACCCGGCCAGTCCCCGATCGGCCTGGTGTTTGGCCGCGTCGAGGAGCCGCTGGCGGAGGAGCAATCGGAAGAGGACGGCGATGGTGACGATCATGATCGGGCCCCCGACGAACTCGGCGGCGGTGAACTGCCAGCCGAGCAGCAGGGCCATGATGATCCCGAGCTCGATCACCAGATTGGTCGAGGCGATCTCGAACACCATCACCGCGGTGAAGTTGGCTCCTTTCCGGAACAGGCCCCGGGCGAGCGCCACCGCCGCGTAGGAGCAGGACGAGCTGGCGATACCCAGCCCGGTGGCGACGCCGAGCGTCTTGGGCGAGTCGTTGCCCAACAGCCGTTCGACGGTGCTCCTGCGCACCAGGGCCTGGACGATCGCGGTCAAGGCAAAGCCCAAGATCAGCGACCAGAGGATCTCCCAGGTCATGCCCCCGGCCACCGTCAGGGCATGACCGATGGCATGGACGAACCTCATGGAAGCTGGCTTCGATCGCACCGCCTCGAAGCGGCTGAGGGTCTTAATGGGTTCTGCGCGGTCCTCCATTCCCTGGGGCGTTCACATTGCGAACAAGCTTGCATGTGGCCTCATCTCGCGGTGGGTCGGTGGCACCGGCCGCTAGCCGGGTCGATGGCTGCGGCTGGTTCCCAGTGTACCCTATGGGGGTATACCGACCTTGACAACGGAGGGCGCCATGTACGGATACATCGAGCACAAAGACCAGGTGGCCAAGCGGCTGCGCCGGATCGAGGGCCAGGTCCGAGGCCTGCAGCAGATGATCGAAGACGACCGCTACTGCATCGATATCCTCACCCAGATCTCGGCCGCGACCAAGGCCCTCCAGGCAGTGGCCGTCGAGCTGCTGGGCGACCATCTGAGCTCCTGCGTCAGCCAGGCGATCGAGGCCGGCGGACCTGACGCCCAGAAGAAGATCGCCGAAGCCACTGACGCGGTTGCCCGGCTGGTGCGGTCCTGAGCGGGCTGGGGTCGCAGATTCTGCCTTGACGGGCAGTACCCATGGGGGGTACATATACTTGTCGTGATACCCATGGGGGGTATAGCCACGAGTTGGAGGAAGCAACATGAGCCCTTCGGTGCGGACCCACCTGGAGCTCCCGGTCACGGGCATGACTTGTGTGAGTTGTGCCGTTCGGATCGAGCGGCAGCTGAACAAGATCGACGGAGTATCGGCTTCGGTCAACTACGCCATCGGACGGGCCGCCGTCGATTTTGACGCCGAGCACGTCTCCCCGAGCGATCTCCTCATCACCATCGAAGCCACCGGATACGAGGCAACCTTGCCGGCTCTACCGACCGGCGGGGCCGAGGATCCGGATGCCGGCCGGGGAGAAACCGACGGGATCACCCGGCTTCGACGTCGGCTGGCCGGCTCCGCGATTCTGACCGTGCCGGTGGTGGTGTTGGCGATGGTGCCGGCCTGGCAGTTCGCCGGCTGGCAGTGGGTGGCGGCTGCGCTGGCCACGCCCGTGGTGCTCTGGGGTGGGTTCGACTTCCACCGGGCCGCCTGGCTGAGCCTCCGCCATCGGACAGCCACCATGGACACCCTCATCTCGGTGGGGTCTCTGGCCGCCTGGGCCTGGTCGATGGTCGCACTGCTGTTCTTGGGGGCCGGACACCTCGGGATGCGCATGGACTTCAACTGGCTACCTCGCAATGCGGGAACCGCCGATGTCTACTTCGATGTCGCCAGCACCATCGTGACCCTCATCCTTGTCGGTCGCTACCTGGAGGCGAGGGCCAAGAGGAATTCGGGCGCCGCGCTCGAAGCGTTGTTGGAGCTGGGTGCCAAGGACGTGGCCCTGCTCGACGAGGCTGGCGTCGAGCGACGGATTCCGATCGACCAGCTGGTGGTCGGAAACCGCTTCGTGGTCCGCCCCGGCGAGAAGATCGCCACTGACGGCACCGTGGTCATCGGGAAGTCGGCCGTCGACCGGTCCTTGCTCACCGGGGAGAGCCTGCCCGTCGAGGTAGGCCCTGGAGATGAGGTGGCAGGGGCCACGGTGAACGTCGGTGGCCGTCTGGTGATCGAGGCCACCAAAGTCGGCGCCGACACCGCCCTTGCCCAAATCGTCCGCCTGGTTTCTGACGCTCAGAGCGGCAAGGCGCCTATCCAGCGTTTGGCTGATCGGATCTCTGCGGTGTTCGTCCCGGTCGTCATCGGGCTCGCGCTGGTCACCCTGGTTGGATGGCTGATCGCCGGGGCCGGTGCCGCAGAGGCCTTCACCGCCGCGGTGGCCGTCTTGATCATCGCCTGCCCCTGCGCCTTGGGTCTGGCCACCCCCACCGCCATCCTGGTCGGAACGGGAAGGGGTGCCCAAATCGGCGTGCTGATCAAGGGACCCGAAGTGCTCGAGTCGACCCGCCGGGTCGACACCGTTGTGTTGGACAAGACGGGAACGGTGACCACCGGCAATATGTCCCTGGTCGACACGACAACCGCGGCAGGTACGACGCCGAGCGAGGCACTGCGGCTGATCGGAGCCTTGGAGTCGGCGAGCGAGCACCCGATCGCCCGGGCCATTGCGACGGGAGCGATGACTGCGGGCGCCCTCCCCGGGGTCGACGAGTTCTCCAATATCGAGGGCGTTGGGGTCACCGGTGTGGTCGAGGGCAGCAAAGTGCTGGCCGGTCGACCATCACTGTTCTCCGATCGGGGGATGACGGTTCCCCACGAGCTCCAGGCATCCTTGGACCGGGCCCAAAACCGGGGCTACACCGCCATCGTAGGCGGCTGGGATGGCGAAACCCGGGTCGTGTTCACGGTGGCCGACACCGTCAAACCCACCAGCCGCGACGCGATCGACCAGCTGATCGGACTCGGGTTGCGGCCGGTACTGCTTACCGGCGACAACACCCAGACTGCACGAACAGTGGGGGCTCAGGTCGGGATCTCCGAGGTCATCGCCGAGGTGCTTCCGGCCGACAAGGTGGAGGTGGTCCGGCGCTTGCAAGCCGAAGGACGGGTGGTGGCCATGGTCGGCGACGGGGTGAATGATGCCCCCGCCCTCGCCCAGGCCGACCTGGGTCTGGCCGTCGGTACGGGCACGGATGTCGCCATCGAAGCCAGTGACCTCACCCTGGTCTCAGGCGACCTGCGTTCGGCGGGCGACGCCATCCGGCTTTCTCGTAAGACGCTCGGCACGATCAAAGGCAACCTGGCGTGGGCGTTCGCCTACAACCTTGCCGCCATCCCCTTCGCGGCAACCGGATTGCTCAATCCCATGATCGCGGCGGCGACTATGGCGTTCTCCAGCGTATTCGTCGTCTCGAACAGCCTCCGGCTGCGTCACTTCGACCCAACCAAGGCGTCTCCGGCAGCAGAAAGCACGAACGTGCCGACCCCAGACCCGCGGGTCGACCACAGCCCGACTCCTACGTCCGTCTCCTAACCCACAATCGAGGTACCACCGTGGTCATCCGCACCTACTCCGTCCCTACCGTCAGTTGCGACAACTGCAAACAAGCCATCGAGACGGAGGTCGGCGAGCTCCGCGCCGTCAGCCTGGTAGAGGTCGACCTTGTCACTCAGACAGTGAGGGTCGAGGGGAACGCCAGTGACGAGACCGTCCGAGCCGCCATTGACGATGCCGGCTACGCCGTCGAGGATCCGATGGCCTAGGTCGCCGATGCTGGGCTCTGGTCGCCGCGGAGGCCAACCATCCGCGACTCTGTCCGGAATACCTCGCCGCCGATTTCGAGCGAGGGTAGACGGGAACCTCGCAGCCCGGCAGAATCCCTATTGCACGCAGGTTGCACGACCGCCTCAACCCAGTGAAGAGCA
>DASZLD010000127.1:0-10246 GCA_035552655.1 Acidimicrobiales bacterium | reverse complement strand
CACCTCGCTGAGCGCGCCCTTCGAAGCCACGTTCACCGCCGGCGCGTCGGCCACCACGGCCCCGACGACCACGCCGACGACCGCTCCGACATCGACCACCGCCACGACGGGCTGATCCACCTCCGCCGGGAATCGCAGCCGTCGGGAATCGCAGCCGCCGGGAATCGCAGCCGTCGGGAATCGCAGCCGTCGGGAATCCGGCCTTCAGCCGGACATGCCCACGGCGTCGAGGATGAAGGCGTAGACGAATGCCTCGTCCCGCCAGGCGTCGTACCTCCCCGACGGCCCACCATGGCCCGCCCCCAGCTCGGTCTTGAGCAGGACGCGGTTGTCCGGGTTGGCGGCCCGAAGCTTGGCCGTCCACTTGGCCGGTTCCCAGAACCCCACTCTTGGGTCGGACAGCCCGGCGGTAGCCAGGATGTCCGGATAGCGGAGGGGCAGACCCTGCTCATCGACCGAGCGGACGTTGTCGTAGGGGGAGTAGGACTTCATCACGGCGTAGATCTGGGGATCCTCCACGGGATTGCCCCACTCCTCCCACTCCAGCACGGTGAGCGGCAGGGTCTCGTCGAGGATGGTGGTCAGGCAGTCGACGAAGGGGACCTCGGCCACGATGGCCCGGAACAGGTCGGGAGCGAGGTTGGCCACCGCCCCCATGAGCAGGCCACCGGCACTGCCGCCCCGGGCCACCAGACGGTCGGGGGTGGTGGTGCCCGCGGCCACCAGTGCCCGCGCGCAGGCGACGAAGTCGGTGAACGTGTTGGGCTTGGCCAGGAACTTCCCCTCCTCGTACCACCGCCGACCCATTTCCCCTCCGCCCCGGACGTGGGCAATGGCGAAGACGAAGCCCCGGTCGAGGAGGCTCAGCCGCAGTGAGGAGAACGAGGGGTCCATCGACGCCTCGTATGAGCCGTAGCCGTACAAGAGACAGGGAGCGTTGCGGGGGCCGCCCTGGTCATCGGGGTCGTCCTGGGCACATCGATCGGGTCGGTACACCAGCGACATGGGCACCTGGGTCCCGTCGTCCCCAGTGGCCCATCGCCGCTCGGTCCGGTACAGATCCGGATCGAACCCGCCGAGGACGGGTTGGCGCTTCCGCAACCGAGCCGAACCGGTCGACACGTCGTAGTCGTACACCGAGCGCGGGGTGACCAGCGAGGTGTACTCGTAGCGGAGGATGCTCGACTCGTACTCGGCATTGGCTCCCCCCCAAACAGTGGAGGGCGATTCCGGTTGGCCGATCGGGCTGGACACCCCGCTGTCCGCATCGACGACCCGGATGCGGGTCTCGCCGTCCTCGCGCTCGTACACCACCAGATGGTCGGCAAAGGGGTCGATGGCGTCGAGACGGATGCCGGGACGGTGGGGGATGATCTCGCGCCATTCCCGGTGGTCGCCTCCATCGTCGGGCGCCTCCAGAAGCCGGAAGTCCTCGGCCTCGTCGTTGGTGACGACAAGGAACCGCGACGGCCGGGTGGCCGAGCCCCGGTCGTGGTCGACGCTGTACTCGACCCCCTGCCGACGGTCGGCCAGCACCGAGAAGCTGCCGCCCGGGTCATCCGCTCGCAGGACCCGGACCTCGGAGGTGACCTTGGAGTCCAGCCCCAACAGGATGTACTCGTCGTCCCGGGTCCGCCCGACCCCGAGGTAGAAGTGCTCGTCGGGCTCCTCGTAGACCAGCTCGGCCCGGGTGGGGTCGGTGCCCACCACGTGACGCCAGACCTGGAAGGGCCGCATGGCCTCGTCCACCCGAACGAACAAGACGGTGGCGTTGTCGTTGGCCCAGGCCATGCTGTACGAGGTGTCCTCGAGCGACTCGGGAGACTCCTCACCGGTCTGGAGGTCCAAGAAGCGCATGGTGAACCGCTCGGACCCGTTGGTGTCCACGGAATAGGCGAGCCAGCGGTGATCAGGGCTCACGGCCAGGTTGCCCAGGGCGAAGTAGTCATGGCCGGCGGCCAGCCGGTTCTCGTCCAGCATGACGATCTCGTCGGCGGGGGACTCGTTTCCGGCGCTGTCGGAACCGGCCCGGTCGGGATCGGCCCGGTCAAGGCCAGCCTGACCAGGGTCGTCCTCCCCGCCGGCCGGTCGTCGGCAGTGGATGCCGTAGCTCTGCCCCTCGAGGGTCCGGTGGTAGTACAGCCATGGCCCTTTGCGCACGGGTACCGAAAGGTCGGTCTCCTCGATGCGTCCCACCATCTCCTCGAATAGGAGAGCCTGGAGCTGGGCGGTGTGCGCAGTGGCGCTCTCGGTGAACGCATTCTCAGCGCGAAGATGGTCGATGACCTGGGGATCGTCCTTGTCCCGCAGCCAGTACCAGTCGTCGATGCGAACGTCCCCGTGGGCCTCGAGCTCCACCGGCCGTCGCTGGGCCTGGGGAGGGGCGATCGGGGGGGTGGTCGATCCGGAACCATCGGTGGGCGCTTCGTCGGGCATCGACCCAGGATGGCACGTGGGACGCGGCCCCTCCGAGCAGGGTGTTTTGTTGGCCGCCCAGGGTTGTTACTATCGGTATAGGAGAAATCGGCCGCCCACACGGGCCGCCCGTCTGGAGCACGTATGACGACCACCGATCTCGACCTCGGGCGATACAAGCTCGGATGGTCCGACGACGAGGACTACATCTTCAAGCCCAAGAAGGGCCTGAGCGAGAGCATCGTGCGCGAGATGTCGGCGATGAAGAAGGAGCCCGACTGGATGCGGGACTTCCGGCTCCGGGCGCTGAAGCGGTTCGAGAAGCGACCGATGGCCGAGTGGTTCGCCGTCAACATGCCCGATCTCGACTTCGAGGACATCTACTACTACATCAAGCCCACGTCCGAGCAGGTCGAGGACTGGGAAGACCTCCCCGACGCCATCAAGAATACCTACGAGAAGCTCGGTATCCCTCAGGCCGAGCGCAAGTACCTGGCCGGGGTCACGGCCCAGTACGAGTCCGAGGTGGTCTTCCACCGCAACCGGGCCGACCTGGAGGCCCTGGGCGTCCTGTTCTGCGACATGGACACCGCCATTCGTGAGTACCCCGAGCTGGTCCGGAAGTACTTCGGCACCATCATCCCCCCCAACGACAACAAGTTCGCCGCGCTGAACTCCGCCGTCTGGTCGGGCGGCTCGTTCATCTACGTGCCGCCGGGCGTGGTCGTCGATCAGCCCCTGCAAGCCTATTTCCGGATCAACGCCGAGAACATGGGCCAGTTCGAGCGCACGCTGATCATTGCCGACGAGGGTTCTCAGGTGCATTACATCGAGGGATGCTCCGCTCCCGTCTACACCAGCGACTCGCTGCACTCCGCTGTGGTGGAGCTGGTGGCTCTCCAGGGGGCGCGGATCACGTACACCACCATCCAGAACTGGTCCAACAACGTCTACAACCTGGTCACCAAGCGGGCCCGGGCCGAAGCAGAAGCTCACGTCGAGTGGATCGACGGCAACATCGGTTCCCGACTGACCATGAAGTACCCGTCGGTCTACCTCATGGGGCCCAAGGCCTCCGGTGAAGTGCTCTCGGTGGCCTATGCCGGGGCGGGTCAGCACCAGGACGCCGGGGCCAAGATGATCCATGCTGCCCCGGAGACGACCTCGACCATCGTGTCCAAGTCGATCTCCAAGGACGCGGGAATCACCACCTACCGGGGTCTGGTCCACGTGGACGAGGGAGCCAAGAACGCCAAGAGCTTCGTCCGATGTGATGCCCTGCTCCTCGACGACACTGCGGTGTCGGAGACCAAGCCCTATATGGAGGTAGCCGAGCGCGATGCGCGGATCGGCCACGAGGCCACCGTCTCCAAGGTGGGTGATGACCAGCTCTTCTACCTGATGAGCCGGGGCCTGTCCGAGACGCAGGCCATGGGAATGATCGTGAACGGCTTCATCGAGCCGATCACCCGGACGCTCCCGATGGAGTACGCAGTGGAGTGGAGCCGGCTGATCGAGCTGCAGATGGAGGGCTCGGTCGGCTGACGCCGATGGCGGGGCGGTCCAGGTGACACGCTTCGTCCCGATCCGTTCGAACAGGACCGTGGCGATGGGGGCAGAATAGAACCATGTCGATGCGGGAAGAGTGCAAGCACTTCCAAAGCCGGACCTACGCGTCCGGAGAGGTAGCCAGGTTCTGCAGTCTCGACCTGGCCCCCGACGCTCCGTGGAAGTGCCCGGAGAACTGCCCCTCGTATCAACCGCGGCTGGCTGATGTCGGGTGGGGCCATGGCTCCCTCATCGAGCCTCCCATGGAGCCCATGCCCGACGTTCCCGACGACGAGGCGGCCACGCTGCTCGACCAGGCCGAGGACATCATCAACACTGTCGGCCCCGACGTGCTGGCCGAGGTGGAGGCCGAGCGCCTCCGCAGCGAGCGGAGTTCGTCGCGCAAGCGGTGGTGGCGCCGGAAGTCCTAGCTCCCGGGTCTCCGACCGGGCTTCAGCGTCCGGTGAACTGAGCGGGTCGCTTCTCCATGAACGCCACCATGGCCTCGGTCAGGTCATCGGAGGACAGGGCGGCTGCATTCCACGTGGCCACGTAGTCGAGGCCGTCCGCCACCGATCGGTCCTCACCTGCGGACAGCACCGCTTTGGTGCCTTGGACGGCGAGCGGTGAGTTGGCGGCAATGGCCGCGGCCAGTTCGTGGGCTAGGGCGAGAACGCCTTCGACATCAGGGGCGAGGTCGTTCACCAGCCCGATCTGCACAGCCCGCTCGGCCGTGATGTCCTTACCGGTGTAGGCCAGCTCGGACACGTGACCCTTCCCGATGATGGAGGGCAGCCGCTGGAGGCTCCCGAGGTCGGCGACCATGGCCATCCTGGTCTCCCGGACCGAGAAGGAGGCATCGGCGCTGGCCACCCTGATATCGCAGGCCGAAGCCAGATCGACGCCGCCGCCGATGCAGTAACCGTGGATGGCGGCGATCACCGGCTTGGGGCAGGTGGCCACCGAGGTGATCGACGCCTGAAGCCTCAGTATCTCGGTTCGCGCTCGACGCCCTCGGGTGGCCATGGAGGGCGCGGGAACGGAGGCGTCAACGCCGCCACCGGCGAGCAGGCCACCGGGCGCCGAGACCGCCTTGAGATCGAGCCCCACGCTGAAATGGGGTCCCCGGGCGGCGATGACCACCACCCTGACGTCGGTTGCCGCCCCCAGGGCGTCCATGGCCCGGGGCAGATCGGTCCAAAAGTCAGGGCCGAGGGCGTTCAGCTGTTTCGGCCGGTCGAGCCACAAGGTGGCCACATGTCCTTCCGTCTCGATGGTCAACACCTCGGAGGCGAAGAAGTCGGGGGTGGCGTCGGCTGCGTCTGCGGTCATGGCCAGTAGCGTAGATTGCCGGTCCCGACCTGTCGGGCTGGCCAATTCGGCCACGGTCAGCCTCTTCGCCACAGCAGGTAGAATCGGTGGTGAGGCTCGTTGATCGGGCCTCGACTCGCGAGAGGCTTCCCGTTCTGTCAACCTTCACGCCTACTTCTGCTGCCGCACTGCCAGGACCACCGTGGCTGGAGCGCCGACGCGCCGACGCAGCGGAGCGGTTTGCCTCCAGCCCGCTGCCCACCGAGAAGGACGAGGTCTGGCGGTACAGCCGGATCGACCAACTCGACCTGGATCGCTTTCATCCCGTCAACGGTCCGGCCCAGGGTCAGGGAGACCCGATCGATCCCCAGATGATGGAACGGGTCCGGTCGCTGGTGGAGCGGGTCGGGCCACGGTCCGCCTTGGTCGTGTCGTACAACGGTGCGCTGGCCCACGTCGAGACGTCTTCGGCGGCCGACCGGGGCTGTTCGCTCGGGCCGCTTCCCGATCACCCCGAAGGCGAGCATCTGATCGGCGCCGTTGCCTCTGATCCCGGGGACTTCGTCCTTTTGAACGACGCGTTCGCCCTCGACCCGGTGGTGGTCGACGTTCGTTCGCAATCGGTCGTCGAGGCTCCCATCGTCGTCGTGCACGTGGTCGATGGATCGAGTGACGAGACGGGCACGGTGTTTCCCCGAACGGTGATCCGGGCCGGCGATTCGGCGCGCGCCGGTGTCGTCGAGATGATCGTCGATCTCACCGACGGGGTCCTGGGCGGGGGGACAACGGCCAGGGCGGCGTCGACAGGGTCGCCCCAGATGTTGGTGGTACCGGTCACCGAGGTCTACGTGGGGGACGGGGCCAAGCTTTCGTATGTGAGCGTGCAGGCTCTCGGTCCGGCCACGTGGCAGCTGGGTTACCAGGTCAGCCGGATTGGTTCCGACGCCTCATTGCGAAGCTTTGCCGTCGCCCTGGGAGGCGACTTCGCCCGTCTGCGGACGGATTCGGAGCTGGCCGGACAGGGAGGAACCAGCGAATTGCGGGCTGCCTATCTGGGGCGTGACGACCAGATGCTCGACTTCCGCACCCTGCAGGATCACTCCGCACCCCGCACGACCAGCGATCTGCTGTTCAAAGGAGCGGTGGCCGACCATGCCCACTCGGTGTACAGCGGGCTGATCCGGGTCCACCGGGGGGCGGTTCGATCGGATGCCATGCAGACCAACAACAACCTGGTCCTGGACGAAGGAGCCCATGCCGACTCGGTTCCCAACCTCGACATCGAAGAGAACGACGTGCGCTGCAGCCACGGCTCGACCGTTGGTCCGGTCGACGAGGACCAGCGCTACTACCTGGAGTCCCGAGGCATCGACCCCGAGACGGCCGAGCGGCTCATCGTGGCCGGGTTCTTTCTCGATATCGCCCAGCAGCTACCCATCGAGGGCGTCCGGCCCATCGTCCAAGAGGCCCTGGCCCGTCGGTTGCACGTACCCGAGGATGGACCGCTGGGCGCCGAGGGCAACCCCGGAGAAGGGGAGGCCAGTGGTGGGTGAGTCGGTGCGGCTCTGCCGCCGGGACGACCTGAGCTCCGGGGAGGCTCGCCGGTTCGACGTGGAGGATCTTCGGGTCGCTCTGGTTCGGATCGGCGACGACTTCTACGCCATCGGCGACCGATGCAGCCATGAGGACTACTCGTTGGCCGAGGGCGAAGTATGGCCGGAGGAGTGCGAGCTCGAGTGCGCCAAGCACGGTTCGACCTTCGACCTCCGGACGGGCCAGCCCTGTTCGCTGCCGGCGACGAAACCCGTACCTGTCTACGACGTCGTCGTCGAAGGAGACGATGTCTTGTTGGTGACCCCATGAGCAAAGACACAACGAACGGCGCCGGAGAACTGCGCATCGAGGGGCTGCGGGTGGGCATTCCCGGACGGGAGATCCTCCGTGGTGTCGACCTGGTTGTTCGCAGCGGCGAAGTCCATGCGGTCATGGGTCCCAATGGGTCGGGCAAGAGCACCCTGGCCCACGCCATCATGGGACGTCCGGGCTACGAGGTGCTGGGGGGCTCCATCACGCTCGATGGCGTCGATCTCCTCGCCTTGCCCACCTGGGAACGGGCTCGGGCCGGGTTGTTCATCGGCATGCAACAGCCCATCGCCGTCCCCGGGGTGTCCCTGGCCACCTCGCTGGTAGCCGCCCGGGCCACGGCGGCCAACGGGTCGGGCGGGGACGACATCGACCAGCGTCTGCGGGACGAGGCAGTTCGAATCGGTTTCGACGAGCGTTTCCTCGATCGTCCGCTCAACGTGGACCTTTCCGGTGGTGAGCGCAAGCGAAACGAGACCCTGCAGATGGGTGTACTTCGGCCCCGGTTCGCCATTCTCGACGAGATCGACTCCGGGTTGGACGTGGATGCGCTGGCAGCTGTGGCCCGACGGGTCGAAGAGGCGACCGAGGAGTGGGGTCTCGGGGTCCTGGCCATCACCCACTTCCGGCGCTTGCTGAATGTGCTTCGAGCCGACGTCGTCCACGTGCTGTCCAACGGGCGGATCGTGGCATCAGGTGGACCGGAGTTGGCAGAAGAAGTCGACAGAACGGGCTACGCCGCCTACCTCTGATCAACCGATGCACCCGTGGGGTGCAACCCGGATGACCGGCCTGGTTGGTAGCGTTCGGTGCCATGACTCGTCGATCGCGCCGACGGGGTGGCGCACACAGTGCACCCCGACGCCGCGGGCGACACTCGGCTGGGCCGGACCAGTCCGATCCCAAAGCCGGGCCTGAGGACATAGGCCTCGAGGCTGGGGCAGCGGGGGAAGCAGCAGCCGCAGAGGCAACAGCAGGGGCAGGGCCGGCCGAGCCGATCGCGGCGCAAGGTCCTGACCCGGTCGAGCCGGCAGCGGCGGAAGGTCCTGACCCGGTCGAGCCGGCAGCGGCCGAAGCGGAGCCGGCCGCTGCTGACCACTCAGAGGGCGCCGTGCAGAGCCACTCAGAGGGTGCAGACCAGAGCGAATCGGACATCACGGGCGTCGTGGCCCAGTCCGCAGCCATGGCCGACGAAGAGCCCTCCGACGTCGCTGATGGTGGTGTCGAGGATCCCACCCCGCTGTCTCCGGCGGTCCTTGCCGATCTCGGTATCAAGCCGACGCGCCGGCAGCGGCGCGGGAAGGCCAAGAAGAAAAAGTCTCATCGCTCCTGGCCTGAGCGGACACTGCTGGCCGCCGTCATCATCGTGATCCTGGCCCTGATCGGGATGGGTGCCGGCTACGGCTACGTCAAGTACCGGTTCGACCAGGTGACCAAGGTGGCAGTGAAGCATCTGAAGGTATCAGCGGTAGGCCAACCGTTCAACGTGCTGGTCATCGGGTCGGACTCGCGGGCGGGCGATACGCCGGCCGAGCAGCAGTCCCTCGGCGCCACCACCGACGGACAGCGCAGCGACGTGGTCAAGATCGTCCACGTCGACCCTGCGACCGGCGCCATCCGGGTGTTGTCCATCCCGCGGGACACGATAGTCACCGTGGCCGGCGACACCTCGCAGATCGGTCAGTACAACCGGATCAACGCCACCTACAACACCGGCCCCGACCAGTTGGTTCAGACCATCGAGGCCGACTTCGGGATAGCCATCAACCACGTTGTGCAGGTCAACTTCACCGGGTTCCGGGGAGCGGTGGACGCCATCGGCGGGATCAACCTTGACTTCCCTGTCCCGGCCAGAGATGTCTACACCGGGCTCAACATCACCACTCCCGGGTGTCAGCACCTCAACGGCGGTTACTCCTTGGCCGTGGCCCGGAGCCGCCACTACGAGTACTACCAGGACGGCTACTGGCAGACCGACGGCACCAGTGACTTCGGACGCATCCAGCGGCAAAACGCCTTCTTGAAGGCCCTGATCAATCAAGCCGAGACCCGGTATAACCCGCTCACCATCAATGCCTTCATCGGGTCGGTGGTCCAGGGGGTGACCATCGACAACACGTTCACCACCGCCGGTCTCATCGATCTGGCCCGCGAGTTCCACTCGTTCTCGTCGGCGTCGCTGGCCACGGCCACCATGCCGACCTATTCAGAGGACTCGAACACCTTTGCCGGCCTGGGCGACGTGCTCTACGTGCAGCAACCGGACGCTCAGGAGACCATCACCCAGTTCCTGGGGCAGGCACCCGAGACGGCCACGTCACCGCCCCCGGATCCTGACGGCGCACCGACCACGGTGCCTACCACGGTTCCGGCCACAGGGACGACCGCTCCAGGCGAGACGACCACTCCGGCCAGCTCCACCACCACCACGACGCTCCCCAATTTCGACCCCACCCCCTGTTGAGCCAAAGGGCGGTGAACCGGCGGTCAACCTCATCGTCGGGGTCAGCGAACGACTCAGACGGCGGTAGCAGCCGCCTCGTCCAAGCCCTGGGCCAGCGTGTTCCAGCTCAGGGTGGCGCACTTGATGCGGACGGGGAACTTCACCACGCCCTGCAGGGCAGCCAGTTCCCCCAGCGAGTCGACGTCTACCGGCTTGGCCTCGAGCGGGTCCTCGATGGAGCCGTCGTTGCCGTCTGCACCCGGAAGTGACGACTCGTGAATGGACATCATCTGCTTGAACGTCTGGATGAGGCCTCGGACCTCGCTGACCGGCCGACCCTTGACCGCCGCCGACATGAGGGACGCCGATGACTGGCTGATGGAACAGCCGGTGCCGGCGATCTTGATGTCGGCCACGGCGCCGTCCTCGACCTGAACGGTGACCACGACCTCGTCACCGCACAGGGGGTTGAACCCTTCCACCCGTTGTGCGGGAGGCGAGTCCAGTTCGCCCCGGTTCCGAGGCGACCGGTAGTGATCGAGGATGATCTCCCGGTACAGGTCTTCCAGGCCCGCCATCAGTCCCATCCTCCCGACGTTGCCCGGCCCGAACCGCGGTGATCGGGATCAGCGTGGGCAGCAGGGGTCTGGCTCGTGGTGCACATGG
>DASZLD010000126.1:0-8448 GCA_035552655.1 Acidimicrobiales bacterium | reverse complement strand
TCCACCGCCAGCGCGCAGGTCAGAGCGCCGAGGGACTCGCCCGCCAGCACGCAGCGCTGGACGTCGAAGGCGTCGAGCACGTCGAAGAGGTCGTCGACCAGCGCGCCGGGGGTTATGGCTGACGGCGGTGCCGTTGAGGCGCCGGAACCTCGATGGTCGTATCCGATGCAGCGCCAATTTTCCTGCATGAGCTGGAATGGCTGCTGCCAGAGCTCCCAGCTCCCGACCCAGCCCCCGTGGGCCACGAACGTGTCCGGACCGGTACCGAACTGCACCGTGTTCAAAAGAAACCTGCCTGCCGAGATGAACATGTTTCGATCGTACCCAGCGTGGTTCCACCACGACGTCCGGGCGATCAGGCTGCCAGTCGCGGGCGGTCAGTGACCGGGTGCGGCCAGGCCGTCGACCGTGCTCTCCAGGTGCTCGAGGGCAGCGGCGATGTGATCCAGGGCAGTGCTCACCGAGCCGAAGTAGCGGACCTGCAGTGCAGCCGGCGTGAGGTCGGTCGTGCCCGCGCTCAGCTCTGTCCGCCGCTCACCCCGGGCCTGGTCGGTGGTCCGCCGGATGGCGTTGACGGCTGCGTGCAACTCCTGCAGTGGCAACTGGCCGGACCGCACGGGCCGCCGGTGGGCCAGTGCGTCGGCCAGCTCGGCCAGCATCTGGTGGCACAGTCGACGGACATCGTCGACCGGTGCAGGGGCCACGGTGCCGTGCTCGAGGTCCAGGTGGTTCTCGAGGGCGCTCGTTTCCAAGAAGAGGTACCGGCTGGCATCGGTGATGGACCACAGGGTGTTGATCTGCGCCACCTGACGGATCCGACTTCCGCCCACCAGGCGCTGAAATCCGGCTTGCGCGTTGTCGATGGCCAGACCGGCCTGTTGGTGAGCAACAGCGATACTCGGACCCTGGTGATCGGGCGGCTCGCCCAGGTAGGCATCGAGCACGCCGTCCAGGTGGCCGCGGACGGCGAGGAGGGCAGCGGCCAGGGCATCGGGGAAGGCCCGGCGCTCGGCCCTGGGCCACAGCAGAAATCCCACCACGAGGGCGATGGCCGCGCCCAGAAGGGTGTTGAGCACTCGATCGGCGGTCACCGACCAGCCACCCGGCGCAGCAGCCGAGATCAGCACGATGACGGTCGGAGTCAGGAAGACGACGGCCCAGGCGTAATTGAGGGGAAGCAGCGTGAAGGCCACGGCCGAGCACACGAAGAGCGCAGCGATCAGGCCGACCGGACTGTGGGTCCCGCTGACCACGGCGACGGCAATGAAGCCCCCGGCCACCGTTCCCGCCACCCGAAAGAGGGTGCGTTGGACCGTCGTCGCCGCGAACGGACGCAGCACCACCGCGGCGGTGACCGGGACCCAGTAGCCCCGGGTGAGGTGGAGGGCGTAGGCGATGGCCACTCCGGCCGAGGTGGCTGTGCCGTAGCGCACGGCATGGCGGAAGATGACGGAGTCGGTAGTGAGGTTGGATCGCGCCGTTCTCCCCACCGCCCCGAGCCGTCCCCTCCAGCTCCGTCGTCGAACCGTACCTGCCGATGGTGACTCGGGGTCTGCTCCTCGGTGCGCTGGATCCTCGCTGCCTCCTTGGAGCACGACCACTGAGGCGTGCACCAATGCCACCATGGCCGAGAGGGCGTCGAGGACCGGCCGGAGCGCCGCGGTCTGATCGAACGTGGTGCTGGTGCGCGTGAGCATGGCCCAGCCCAATGCCTCGGCCAGGGCGTCGTCGAGTCCGACCAGATCGACGTCGACCCCGCTGCTGTTCGAAACGCCCTGGTGGTCGACGACGGCCGCCAGGCGCTCGACCGAGGCGGCCAGGGCCGTGAGGGCCTCATCGACCGGAGCCCGATCGTCGCCGGCGGCAAAGGCTCCGGTCGTCAGCGCGGCCATCCCCTCTGCTGTGCTCAACAGGCTGGTCGCCCTGACCAGGAGGGTCAACAGCCTGGTGCTGATGACGCTCGCTCCGTGCCGGCCTGCTCGGGTGAGGGTGACAATTGCTCGCGCCGCGTCGATCTGATCGCGCCCCTGCTCGGCTGTCCTGGTCACCTCGGCGGGATCACCGAGTAGGGAGCGAATCAGCTCGGCGATGGACCGGTAGCACCCCGACAGCGATGCCGACGCCGCCCCGTAGGGCCGGACCGGCCAGAGGACGAGGGTCACGATGGTGGCCAAGGCGCCGCCCACGGCCACCAGCCACATCCGTTCGAGAGCCACCGAACCGCTGCCGCCCAGACCCAGGCCCATGATGAAGACCACACTGGTCACGAAGCCGACATTGGAAGCCACGTTTCCGAACACGTTGGCGAAGGCACACCCGGCCATGACCACGAAGGTGAGGGCAACGGCCAGCCCGATCGGTCGAGCGGCGACCGTGCCCAGTCCCATGGCCAGGGACAACAAGACGGTCGCGGCCCCGTATGCATGCCACCGGGATATCCGGGCTCCGCCGGCGTCGGCCATGCCGCTGTTCAGGGTTCCGATGGAGATCACGGTGGCCGGTCCGATCTCATGGACGGCAGCGCCGACGATCATCGGCACGGTGATGAGGATGGCCATCCGTATCCCGAGGCCGTAGGCCGGCTGACCGGGGGCCAGTTGCACCAGCGACCGGAAGGGATGGGGTCGCGACGAGGCGAAGGGCGGGGGAGGCCCCGCACCGCTGGCGTCCACGGCACCGGGAGCAGCAGACTTGCGACTCACCCCGGAAGCATCGCGCGCCGGAGCCATGACGCCTCGGCTTGCACCTGCCATACTGCCGCCGTGGCCTCAGAACGGTTCCACATCCCGTCGATCCGTCCTTCCGCCCCGCTCGACGACAATCGCAGGGCCGACCGGTTGGTGCGCGCCCTGACTCTGGTCACCGGCTTGCAGTGGCTGGGAGCCAGCGCCATCCTGCCGCTGTTGCCCGAGTACTTGCGCCATCGAGGCGGTTCGGACGCGCTGGTGGGTGCGGTCATGGCTGCCTTCTTCGCCGCCGGAGTGCTGTTCCAGTACCCGGCCGGGCGCCTGGCCGACCATATCGGTCGTCGGCCCGTCCTGCTCATGGGCCTCCTGTGCTACGCCGGGGCCAGCGTGGCCTTCCTGGCCCCGGTCAGCCCGGTGGCCGATGTCGGCCTCCGTGCTCTGCAGGGAGCCGGAGCGGGAGCGGCCGAGGTGGCTTCCTTGGCCATGGTGTCCGGGGCGGTTTCACTCGAGCGACGGGGCCGAGCCTTCGGGTCCATCTACGCCGGACAACTGGCCGGGATAGCCATCGGCCCGCTGGTGGGAAGTCTGTTCGGCGTGGGCGCCATGGGGATCATCTTCGTCGCCGCCGGGGCCGCGTCCCTGGTGGCGTGCCTCCCGGTGCTGGTGGGGTCGGAGTTCGCCGACCAGCGCATCACCGCCGCGTCCAGAGATCTCAATCCCCGCTCCCGCGGGCTGCCGCGACTCAATCGTTCACTGGTCGGATCGCTGGTGGCGGCGGCGGCCATCGGGCTCACCTTCGGCGTCTACGAGTCGTGTTGGACTCTGCTGCTCGATGCCCGCGGCGCCAAGGACTGGCAGATCGGATTGAGCTGGAGCATGTTCGCCGTTCCCTTTGTGGTCATGTCCCGCCCCGGTGGGTGGTTGGCCGATCATTTCGACAGACGTTGGCTGGTGGTCATCTCCATTAGCTCGTCGATCGCCTTTTGTATCGCCTACCCGTTCATCCACAGCATTGTCCTGTTGGTGGTCCTCGGCAGCGTCGAGGCCATCGGGGTGGCCGTGGCCCTTCCCGCCGCCCAGTCGCTGCTCACCCAGGAGTCGAACATGTCCGAGGTGGGTCGGGTCCAGGGCCTGTTCTCCACCAGCGAGACGGGGTCGATCGCCATCGCTGCCGGTGTGGGTGGATGGCTGTTCGCCATGGGCGCGTGGGTGCCCTTCATCGCCGCCGCCGCCGGCGCCGCCGTGCTCACTGCGTTGCTCCCGATCGTGTGGGCCCCGGTGGCCGGACGGGTGACCGACCACCGGGCCTCCGGCCCTGCTCCGGGGACCACGGTGCCCGTGGTGGTGAGGTAGGGAGCGGCCGTGGTGGAGGCAAAAACGGCCATTTCCGGCCTAGTCTCCCCGTGCTGCCCGGGTCGGGCTAGGCTGTGTTCAGCGGCTCGAATCACGCCGAGCCTTGCTGCACTGGTATCCATCATGGACTCCTGCTGCTCAGATGCGTGGAGTTCATGAGGTAGATTTCAAATGGCACAAGGTACGGTTAAGTGGTTCAACGCGGAAAAAGGCTTCGGTTTCATCTCGCCTGACGGCGGCGGCGAGGATCTCTTCGTCCATCAGTCCGAGATTCAGATGGAGGGTTTCCGCGATCTTCCCGAAGGCCAACGAGTGGAGTTCGAAGCCACCCAGGGTCAAAAGGGCATGCAGGCCAGCCGCGTTCGCAAGGTCTGAATTCAACGCTCGATACTGAGCTCGCAACTTCGAGCTCGTACGTGTTGCGTGTCATCGCTGGTCGGGTGATCCCGACCAGCGATGATGCAATTTGAGAGCCATCGCTTGGGAGCTATCTCGCTCGAGAGCTAACTCGAGTGACCCGGCTCCTCGATGATCTCCTCGAAGTAGCGGTACATCCTGACCCCGACCCGGTACTGCAACCGATCGGGCTGGAGGGCATAGCCGAGCATGCCTCGGAGGTACTGCTCGACCAGTTCCGCCCCGGCACCGAGCGACAGGGGCAGGCCGCCGGAGAATCGCGGGTTCACCTCGGTGAAGGCGAAGGGCCCGGTCTCGGGGATGAAGCCCTGAATGTTGGCCGGACCGGTGAGCCCTAACGCGCTCATGAGAAGGCCCACCCCCTCGACCAGCACATCGTGCCCGAAGGTCTCCCCGCGCACCGAGATCCCCGCCTTGGTCTCACTCCGCCACCGAGGGACTGCGGCCACCAGCACACCATCGTGATCCACCAGCGCGTCGATGGTGAACTCCCGACCGCTCAGGCAGTGCTGCACCATGGCGTCGGGGACCTCGGCCACGAGACGGGGAATGCTGGCTGGATCATCGGTCAGGTGGATGTCGCGGGAGCCCCGGCCATGCCTCGGCTTGACCACCCAGGGGCCCGGTACCCCGTCGGCCGTTCCCAGTGCGGTGGCCGGCCCGGGCACGCCCGCGGCCGTGATGGCCTGGTGGAAGAGCCACTTGTCGGTGCAGGACACGACCGCACCGGGCTCGGGGAACCAATGGGCGACGCCGGCCGCATCCAGATCGCCGGCCGCAGCGGCCAGGGTCACCAGCTCTTCCGCCACTGAGGGGATCACCGCGGTGACGGAATGCTCTCGGGCCAGATCGCACAGGGCGGTTCCGAACCCGGGCTCGTCGGCCCGGGGAAGGGTGCCGCCGGCATCGGCCAACCGGATGCCCACTGCTTCGGGCGAGGCATCGACACCAACGGTGCGGTGCCCTGCTCGGCGAAGAGCCTGGATGACCGACACGCCGGCCGGGCCGCCCGCACCGGTGACCATGACCACTTGGGGAGGAAGCGAGGGCGACGGCACAGGGCCGGTCACATCGAGCCCAGGACGTGGCGAATGAGGATGACCAGGCCGGCCGCGGCGAAGGCCAGGATGCCGCTGAACAGGAAGCGACGCTCCATCCGGTGATCCGATCGGATCTCGGTGGCCATCACCTCTTCGCTGGTCTGGGACTCACTCTGCTCGTGCTGCGGCAATGACGCCATCGCTGGCACCCCCCATCTTTCCGGTCTTCTTGGTAACTTCCCAGCGGATCTCGCTGCCCCGCAATTCCTTGATGTAGGCGGTGAATCCGATGGCGCACAACAGCGGCCCGTAGCCGCCCAGATAGACCAGGGCCAGAGCGAGCCGCTTCAGACCCAACCGGCGTTCGACCCCTCGGGCGATGACGGCCACCACCATGCAGGCTGCGCTCCAGATGCTGGCGAACAGCACCTCTTGGTGTTGGGCCATCGGCGTCAGCGACCAGTGGAAGGGGCGTAACAGGTCGTTGATGAGCGAGATGCTCACGCCGGGCAGGATGGTGTACATGATGATCCCCACCGATACCAGCCCGGGGAACACCACGGCCTGGAGCCATGCGTGGCGTGCCGTGGTGCGATCGGCCAGCAGGCCGAACACGGTGATGGCCACCCAGCTCAGGGCGTTAGAGATCCAAAACACCCGGAGCAGCGCTCCCGCCTCGCCGTAGTGGATGAAGTACAGGATGCTGAGGGCGATGGCGTTGAGGACCATGAGGATGGGCTGCAAGGTCACGGCGAACCAGACGATGCCAAAGGTGGGCCGGCCCAGAGGGGTATGAGGGCGGAACCACACCGAACGGTATTTCAGGACGATCTGGAGGTTGCCCCGGGCCCATCGGAGCCGCTGCTTCCACAGGCCGTCGATGTCCCCGGGCTCTTCGGCCAGGGCGACGGCCCGACCTTCGAAGATGACCTTGCGCCCGTTCAACTGGGTCTGGAACGTGCTCACCGTGTCCTCGGCCTGGGTGCTGTCGTCGATGCGACCCCCCAGCTCTTCGATGTTGGTCCGCGTGTGCAGCTGGGCGCCCCCGGGAAGGCAGGCGGCCACGCCGATGAGGTTGCTCGATCGGCGGGCCAGGGCCTGGGCCATCACGTACTCGAAACCGATGAACCGGGTCATCGAATTGCCGGGTCGGCTCCCTTCCCGGATGTAGGCACCGACGGCGCCGACTTGGGGGTCGGCGAAATGCCGGGTCATCCGGCGCAGCGAGGTCGGGGTGAACAGGACGTCGGAGTCCATGATGAGCACGGCCTGGGCCCAGTCGTCGGCCAGGATGACCTCGAGCCCGTGGTTGAGCACGGCCGCCTTTCCCTCGCCGCCTTTGTTGCGGCGGAGATAGAAGATGCGGCTGGGATGGGCGGCCGCGGCCGCCTGGACCAGTGCCGGCGTGCCATCGGTGCTGGCGTCGTCGACCACGTAGATGCGGACGGCATCGATGGGGTAGTCGAGCCGCAAGAGGGTGTCGAGCGTGGTGTTGAGGACGGCCTCTTCATTGTGAGCGGGAATGATGATGGCGGTTCGGGGCTGTTCCGGCGCGGCTTGCTTGTTGTGGTCGCGATAGCGGTGGAACATGGCCAGAGAGACGAATCCCGCACTGACCAGCGACACGGTGGCGGCAGCGATGACGAACAAGGACAAGAAGATGCGGACGAAGACTTCCATGGTCAGGTGACCGTCACGGTCTGCGTGGTGGGCTCCCGCTCATGGCATGGAGGCAAGGATCTGGCGAACCCGGTCGTAGCGACCGATGGTCTCGATGCGGTGGCTGTCGGTGGCGCACACGATCGGCACCTGGTGACGGGCGAAGTGCTCCAAGGTCGGGGCCGATGGGCACCCCCACCGCTCGTTGACCTCGACCATGATCTCGAAGCGACGAGCCTGTTGGGCCAGCCAGTCGAGACCGGAGGAAGGCAGGTCCTCCTCGGACATCCCCGACTTGGGCAGGATGCTGAACATGTGGGCCAGTATGCCGATCCCGGCCACGGCCTCCAGGGCATTGCCGATGGCCTCGACGAGGACCGCGGCCAAGACCGCAGGGTCCCATCGACCTTCCTCGATGCCGTTCAGGACCTCTTTGGGGTGGTGGGGTCCGTCTTCCATGGGGAATTGGTGGTCGGCCACCAAGATGTGATCGAGAGCGTCGAGGCCGAGGGGAAGATCGAGCGCGCCGGCCTGGTCCAGCACCTTGGTCTCGACCCCTCGCAGAATGGCGAGGCCCTCGGGACGCTCGGCCTCGCGGTCGATGAGCTCGCCGGTGGCCCGGATGAAGTCGGGCAACCACTCGGTGTCCGCTCGGACGTGGTCGACCAGGCAGAGGGTGTGCAATCCCCGTTGGCGGGCCGTGTCCACGTTCTCGACGATGGTGTTGCGCCCGTCGGAGAAGGTGGAATGGACGTGGCCGTCCCGTCCGAAGTCCCCGATCACGCGCGGGCCTGGCTCATGTCCGGCGCGCTCTGTCGGATGGTGGGTCGATCCCGCACCACTTCGAGCGGTTCGGAGAACAGGCTCTGCCCGTAGCGACCCCAGTAACGAGCGGTGGCCCGCACCAGGTCTTCGGCCAGGTAGGCCCGGAGCTCGCTCTGGCTGGTGAACGCGGCCAGCATGGCCACCTTTTCGTCCAGGTTGGCGTCAATGTCGACGAACCGGGCCGGCGCGAACTTGACCGTGGCCGACGGGCTCTCGTAGCAGTACACGTTGGCTACGTTCCGGGTGGCCACCAGGGTGGCCTGGTGGACGTTGCGGTGATCCTGATGAAGGTCGCACGCCGTGTGGGTGTAGACCACCGTGGGCCGGAACTGCTGCACCACCGATTCGATCATGTTCACGGTGGGATCGGCCATGGGCACCCGGGTGTCCTCCAAGTCCTGCAGGATCAGCGTGGCCCCCAACAACTCGGCCGCCCGCTCGGCCTCCTCGGCCCGGCGGAGGGAGTC
>DASZLD010000125.1:0-8299 GCA_035552655.1 Acidimicrobiales bacterium | reverse complement strand
TCGAAGCAAGCCGGTCCCGTCTTCGTCGTCCAGGAGCACCATGCCACCGCGTTGCACTGGGACTTCCGGCTGGAGCGTGACGGTGTGCTCGTTTCCTGGGCCGTTCCCAAGGGCGTCCCTCTCGACCCGGGCCAGAATCGGCTGGCCGTCCACACCGAGGACCACCCACTCGATTACGGCACCTTCGAGGGCGACATCCCCAAGGGGGAGTACGGAGGCGGTTCCGTCATCCTCTGGGACCACGGCCGTTACGAGTGCGAGAAGTGGAACGACCGAGAGGTGATCATCACGCTGCAGGGCTCCCGGGTCAGCGGCCGTTACGTGCTGTTCAAGACGGGCGGCCGCAACTGGATGATGCACCGCATGGATCCCGCCCCTGCCGGGTGGGAGCCGATGCCCGAGGAGATCAGACCCATGCTGGCCACATTGGGCACCCTGCCCGCCAAGGACCGCGGATGGGCCTACGAGTTCAAGTGGGACGGTATTCGAGCAGTGACCTACGTCGATGGCGGCCGGGTGCGAGCCCTCACCCGGAACGGCAACGATGTGTCCGAGGTGTACCCGGAGCTGCGCGGCCTCGGTCTCCAGTTGGGGGCCACCTCGGTGGTCCTCGACGGCGAGCTGGTGGCCATGGACGATGAAGGTCGCCCCTCGTTCTCAAAGCTGCAGAACCGCATGCAGGTGCGGGGCACAGCCCAGGTCCGCCGGGCGGCAGCGGCCACCCCCGTCCACTACCTGATCTTCGATGTGCTCTACCTGGACGGCCGGCTACTGACCAACGAAAGCTACGACGAACGCCGATCGATCCTCGAGACCCTGGCCCTCGACGGTCCACACTGGGTGGTCACCGATGCCTTCACCGATGTGGCGGGGGACAAGGTGCTCGACGTGGCCCGATCGGGAGGACTGGAAGGCGTGGTGGCCAAGCTCCGTACCAGCCACTACCAACCCGGGCGGCGCAGTGACGCCTGGATCAAGGTGAAGCTGACCCGGACCCAAGAGGTGGTCATCGGCGGGTGGGCGCCGGGAAAGGGAAACCGCCAGCAGACCTTCGGCGCCCTCTTGGTCGGCGTCCCCGGCACGGACGGCCTCGAGTACGTGGGCAAGGTGGGCACGGGATTTACCGGCGAGCAACAGGACGAGCTGCTGGGTCTGTTGCGCCCCCTCACCCGTGCCGACAGTCCCTTTGCCACCCCGGTGCCCAGTGCCCACCGAGCCGGGGCCACGTGGGTGGAGCCCACCGTGGTCGGCGAGGTGCGGTTCACCGAATGGACGAAGGACGGACAGATCCGCCACCCCGCCTGGCGCGGTCTCCGGCCCGACAAGGACCCCCGAGAGGTCGTTCGTGAGTAAGTCGTCGTCGGTCGAGGTGGAGGTGGAGGGGCGCCGATTGACGGTGTCCAACTTGGACAAGCCGCTCTATCCGGGCGGCTTCACCAAGGGTCAGATGATCGACTACTACGTCCGCATTGCGCCGGTCATGCTCGACCACGTTCGCGACCGACCGCTGACCCTGCACCGATATCCCAACGGGGTGGAGGCCAAGTCTTTCTTCGAGAAGCACGTCCCCTCGCACGCACCCGACTGGGTGCGGACGGTCGATGTCCCGTCGACGGCGACCGGCTCCCGGGGTCGGTCGGCATCCGAGAGCGTCGAGTACGCCGTGGTGTGCGATATGGCCACGATGGCATGGGCGGCCAACCTGGCCACCATCGAATTCCATGTACCGCTCTGGCGGGTGGGCCGGCGACGCACGTTGCCGGGGCCGCCCGACCATATGGTCTTCGATCTGGACCCGGGGGAGGGGAGCACCATGGTCGACTGTTGTCGGGTGGCGCGGCTGATCGACGACGCCCTACCCGACCGGACGACGTATCCCAAGACCAGCGGGTCGAAGGGCTTGCAGCTCTATACCCGACTGTCGGGTCGACCGACCTGGGACCGGGTCCGTGACGAAGCCCACGAGCTGGCCCGAACGCTGGAGGGCGAGCACGCCGATCTGGTGGTCTCCAACATGCGCAAGGAGCTCCGACGGGGGAAGGTGCTGATCGACTGGAGCCAGAACCATCCGGCCAAGACCACGGTTGCCGTCTATTCGTTGCGGGCCCGAGAGGAACCCACGGTCTCGACCCCGGTTTCCTGGGATGAGGTGGACCAGTGCGTGGCCGAGGAGGACCCCGGGCTGCTCCGGTTCACGTCAGACCAGGTTCTGGCGCGGGTCGAGGACAAAGGCGACCTGTTCGAGGCGTTGGCTCGCTGAGCACACGGTGGCCGCGGCCGGGGAATACGTTGCGCTGCTCAGGGTTGGATATCAGTGCCGCCAAGCATGGTGGTCTCGGCCTCTGCCACTGGGCACCGAGGTGTTCATCGTGGTGGGGAGGCCGGGACATGGGCGGTGCCGAGCAGCGGCCGGTAGGAAGTGATCGACGGCGCGATGGCGCGTCGCATGAGTGGCGCCTGGGGGCCAGCGAAGTGGTGGGGGTGGCCGGCCTCGTCCTCTACAACTGGTGGGTGGTGGTCCCCTTTGTCCACGGCATGTTGCCCTCCGACAATGGGTTCTTCAGCGACATCGAGGCGTCGGGTCTTCCCCATGCCACGTTGTTGCAACACCTCGATCTCCTCTCGGGGATCTTGCTGCTGGCCGCTCTGGCCCTTCGAGGGTCGATCGGACGCCAGTACCGGGGGCGGGAGTGGGGTTGGCTGGTTGGGTTCGCCGTCGCCGCCGGAGCAGGAGGCAAGTTCTCCTACGCCTGTTCCTCCGGCCTCAGTGCCGTGTGCCGCGCCCAGGAACGGCGCCTGCAACTTCCCCTCCACCACTACGTCCACATGCTGTCCGGCGTCCTTGAGTTCGCCACCATCACCACGGCAGTGGTCTTGGCCGTGCGCAGGACTCGGGGCCAGCGAACCGCCTCGGCGCGCGCCTATCGAAGCGTTCTGCGGATCTTCTACGTCGCCTATCCGCTCCTGGCCCTGGCCTACCTGACCGACCGGTTGGGTACCTTCATCGAGCCCGTGTTCTTCCTGTCCTTCACCCTGGTCATCGTCACCCATCTCTTCCAGGCCGGGGGCAACAACGGGGAGATCCGGGCCGACCGCGGCACCCAGCGGGCGACGTCCCTCGGTCGCGGCCATGCGCCGGTGGGCTGATCGCCACCGACCGTGGCCCGGTCCCATCTGAGGGCCAATGCGTTGCGGAGAGCTGGCTATCCGTGTGACGATTGATGCGTTGCCACCAAGGGGGTCACAGCGTGCATGATCTGGTCATTCGCGGAGGGTCGGTTGTCGACGGGACGGGTCGGCCCGCCGTTACGGCGGATGTGGCAGTCGACGACGGGCTGGTAACCGCGGTCGGACAGCTGGCGGACGCGTCGGCATCTCGAACCATCGACGCCGACGGCCTCTTGGTCACGCCGGGCTGGGTGGACATCCATACCCACTACGACGGTCAGGCCACCTGGGACGACATCATCGCCCCGAGCAGCTGGCACGGCGTGACCTCGATCGTGATGGGGAACTGCGGCGTGGGCTTCGCGCCGGCCCAGCCCGACCAACACGACTGGCTCATCGGTTTGATGGAGGGCGTTGAAGACATCCCCGGCACCGCCCTGGCCGAAGGCATGACGTGGGGATGGGAGAGCTTCCCCGAGTACCTCGACGTCTTGGATGACGGGCGATGGACGGTGGACATCGGCACACAGATCGCCCACGGCGCGGTACGGGCCTACGTGATGGGGGAGCGAGGGGCGCACAACGAGCCGGCCACGCCCGAGGACATCGAGGCCATGAAGCGATTGGTCAAAGAAGCCGTCGCCGCCGGCGCACTGGGGTTCTCCACGTCGCGCACCATCGCCCATCGGGCCATCGACGGTGAGCCGGTTCCCGGTACCTATGCAGCCGAGGACGAGCTGTTCGGGATCGGGGCCGCCCTGGGGGAGCTGGGCACCGGGGTCTTCGAGCTCGCTCCCGACGGCGTCGCCGGCGAGGATTTCATCGCCCCGCGCCGCGAGGTCGACTGGATGCGCCGGCTGTCGGCCGCCATCGGCCGCCCCGTGACCTTCGCCCTACTCCAGGTGGACAGCGCCCCCGACCTGTGGAAGGAGCTGATGGAGGCGTCGCTCGAGGCCCTGGAGGATGGCGCCGACCTGCGACCGCAGGTGGCCGCTCGGGCAACAGGATTGCTCTCCGGCCACTTCGCCTCCTACTGCTTGTTCGATCTCATTCCCGCCTACCAGGCGCTCAAGGCCCGGGGCCTCTCCCAGGACGAGCTGGTGGCCGCCCTGCGGGATCCCGAGGTCCGCCGCTCCATCGAGGAGTGGGAGCCCGAAGGGGCCCAGATCGGACAGATGAAGGCGGCGTTCGAGTCGACCTACACCCTCGGCATGCCCCCTGACTACGAACCCGGTCCGGAGCGGTCCCTGGCCGGCGTGGCCGCGGCCGCGGGCAGCACGCCCATCGCCGTGGCCTATGAGGCCATGCTCCAGGACGAGGGTGAGGGATTGCTCTATCTCCCCATTCTCAATTACGCCAGCGGGGATCTGGAGCCGGCACGCCAGATGCTGCTCCACCCTCGGGCGGCTGCCGGACTGGGCGACGGTGGTGCCCATTGTGGTGTCATCTGCGACGCCTCCCAGCCCACCTTCATGCTCACCCATTGGGTGCGGGACCGGACCCGAGGCGAGCGGCTGCCACTCGAGTGGATCGTCAAGAAGCAGACCCAGGACACCGCGCAGCTCTACGGTCTCGGTGACCGGGGAACGCTGGAGCCGGGCAAGCTGGCGGACATCAACATCATCGACTTCGAGCATCTGCAACTGGGCAACCCCCGGATCCACAGCGACCTGCCCGCCGGCGGCCGCCGCCTGCTCCAGGGGGCTACCGGCTATGTGGCCACCATCAAGTCGGGAACGGCTACGTTCGAGAACGGCGAGGACAGCGGTGAACGTCCCGGGGTCCTGATCCGGGGATCTCGCTGACGTTGCCCGGGCGATACCAGCGGTCGCCTGATCGACAGCGGTACCGGCAAATCTGGGATCGACGGAGAGGACCGACGCGTGGCCAGTGAGGTTAAAGGGGTCGTGGCCAGGGCCAAAGGTGAGCCCGTCTCGCTCGAGACCATCGTGGTTCCCGACCCCGGCCCGGGCGAGGCCACCGTGGTCGTCCAGGCCTGCGGGGTGTGCCATACCGATCTGCATTACCGCCAGGGCGGGATCAATGACGCCTTCCCGTTTCTGCTCGGGCACGAGGCCGCTGGCGTGGTCGAGGCCGTCGGTCCGGATGTGACCTCGGTCCAACCCGGCGATTTCGTGGTGCTCAACTGGCGGGCGGTGTGCGGCCAGTGCCGGGCCTGCCGGCGAGGACGCCCGTGGTACTGCTTCAACACCCACAACGCCACCCAGAAGATGACCCTGGCCGACGGCACGCCGCTGGAGCCCGCCCTGGGCATCGGCGCCTTCGCCCAGAAGACCCTGGTGGCCGCCGGGCAGTGCACCAAGGTCGACCCGGCCGCCCGTCCCGAGGCGGTTGGGCTCCTCGGGTGCGGGGTCATGGCCGGTCTCGGCTCGGCCATGTTCACCGGCGAGGTGTCGCTGGGGGACTCGGTGGCCGTGTTCGGCTGTGGGGGAGTGGGGTGCGCTGCGGTGGCCGGGTCCGTACTGGCCGGCGCGTCCATGGTGATCGCCGTCGACCTGGATGCGAGCAAGCTGGCCCTGGCTCGCCAGTTCGGGGCCACCCACACGGTGGACGCCTCCCGGGAGAACCCGGTCGAGGCCATCCGGGGCCTCACCGATGGGAACGGCGCCGACGTCTGCATCGAGGCCGTGGGCAATCCCACCGTCATGGAGCAAGCCTTCTATGCCCGCGACCTGGCCGGAACGTTGGTGCAGGTGGGCGTGCCCACCCCGGACATGCAGATCGAACTGCCCATGATCGACTTCTTCGGTCGGGGGGGCCGGCTCAAGCCCAGCTGGTACGGAGACTGTCTGCCCGAACGCGACTTCCCCGTGCTCGTCGACCTGTACCTGCAGGGTCGGTTGGACCTCGACCGGTTCGTGTCCGAGACGATTCCCCTGGACGGGGTGGAAGAGGCGTTCGGCCGGATGGAGCGAGGCGAGGTCCTCCGATCCGTCGTGGTCCTCGACCGATGATCGAGCTGGTGACCACGACAGGGACTTTCTCCCTCGACGGCCAGGACTTCGATGTGGAGAACAACATCTGGTTGGTGGGGGACGACCGACGGGTCATCGTCGTCGACGCCGCCCACGACCACCATCCCATTGTCGAGGCCATCGGGGACCGGCACACCGTGGCCATCGTGGCCACTCACGGACACAACGATCACATCAATGCCGCCGGTGCGCTCTCCGACGTGCTCGACGCGCCCATCTGGCTGCACCCCGACGACCTCATGCTGTGGCGACAGGTCTATCCGGACCGGGAGCCCGACCGGCCCTTGGTCGACGGTCAAGAGCTCGAGGTCGGCGCGACCAAGCTTCGAGCCATGCACACGCCCGGCCATTCGCCCGGGGGTGTGTCCCTGTATGACGCCGCCGGTGGTGTGGTGTTCTCGGGAGACACCCTGTTCAAAGGAGGGCCGGGAGCCACTGGTCGCTCGTTCTCCGATTTCCCGACCATCATCGAGTCCATCCGGGAGCGCCTGCTGACGTTGCCCGACGACACCAGGGTGCTGCCCGGACACGGCGACCAGACGACCATCGGCGGCGAAGCCCCGGGCCTTCCCGAGTGGTTGGCGCGCGGGCACTAGACAAACAGGGGAGTGGCAATGGAAATCGACGGTTTCGTCCTGGTCCACGGGGGCTTTCACGGGGCCTGGTGTTGGGACCAGGTACGACCCAAGCTGTCCCTGCCCTCGGTGGCGGTGGACCTGCCCGGGCGGGGGACCCGCCCCCGCACCGAGGAACCGGTGACCATCGACCAGTGTGTGGAGGCCGTCATCGCCGACGCCGATGCCGCCGGGTTGTCGAAGATGGTGCTGGTCGGCCATTCCATGGGCGGGATCACCATCACCGAGGTGGCCAACCGCTATCCCGATCGCGTGGCCGACTTGGTCTACGTGGCCGCACTGGTGCTGCCCCCGGGCAAAATGGTGTTCGATCTCTACGGGCTCGACCAGGCACCGGCGGCGGACGATCCGGCTGGAGTCATGCCGCTGTTGGACGAGTCGATCGCCCACCAGATGTTCGCCGGTGACCTCAGTCCCGAGGACTTTGCCCCGGCTCACGCCCAGTGCGTCCCCGAGCCTGTCGGCCTGTTCGCGGCCACGGTGTCGGGCTATGACTCCGGGGTACCGGCGACCTACATCCGCTGTCGGCGCGACGGGGCGGTCAGCGCCGAGGTCACGGACCAGATGGTGGAGCGACTCCGACCGGTCGCCGTTCACGACATCGATGCCGATCACGACATCATGCTCTCCCAACCCGATGTGATGGCCGACCTGTTGAACGGCGTGGCCGCCGCCGCGACTGGGGGTTAGCGCCTGCGATCGGCAACGTACGCCGCCGTATCTCAGGATCAGCTACTCGCTGTTTGGTTCAAGCAAGTGCTCCCGTCGTTCCCAACCCGACCACGTCTTGGCTTACCGGGTGGTGTGCCAACGTTCCCGCCGGTGATGGCTGCCCACCTTGATGGGCTCGGTACAGGGGGCGATGCGATCGCACATCGGTGACCAGGTAGGCCGCCGGTCCTCGGTCGCGCTTGAATCCTCTACCTTCGGTGGGACTCGGCCATAGTCATTTGGGACAGTTGGTTCCGTGGCCCTTGGTGCCGTCCGGCCAAATGGTGTCATTACTGCATTGTGCCCTGCTCAGGTTGGCGCCAGACAGGTCGGCACGGGTCAGGTCGGCACGGGTCAGGTTGGCGTCGATCAGAACGGCATCGATCAGGTTGGCACGGTACAGGTCGACGCCGGTCAGGTTGGCACCGATCAGGCTGGTTTCGCCGGTCAGGTTGGCGCCGGACAGGTTGGCGTCAGAAAGGTCGGCATGGATCAGGCTGGCATGGAGCAGCTGGGCGCCAGACAGGTTGGCGTGGGTCAGGTTGGCGAAGTTCAGCCTGGCCCCATACAGGGCGGCGCCGGGCTTGTCGCACCCGGACCAGTTCACAAGATCACGCGCCGGTGCCCAGCAATCGGCGGGGGTGGCCGCGCTCGCCGCGGGGGCGGTGTGTCCGACCATGGTGACCGCCGAAACGCTCAGCGCCAGCGCTCCCATAACCAGTGCCACCGTCCGTAGTCTCAGCCTCATCGTCGATCCCTTCCTGTGGGCCAGCCGCCCCGACGAAAGGA
>DASZLD010000124.1:0-45295 GCA_035552655.1 Acidimicrobiales bacterium | reverse complement strand
TGGAGATTGGGGGCACAGTGACCCGATACGTCCAGACCGTGGGCCCGAGCCAGCGCCGCCGCTCGGGTCCACTCGGTGTAGCCCCCGCAGCGGGTCACATCCACCTGCAGGCAGTCGACGGCGCCGGCGGCGAGCATCCGGGCGAAGTAGGGCAGGTCATAGCCGTACTCCCCGGCAGCCACGTCGGCGGCGCAGTGCTGGCGTACCGAACGGAGACCGTCGAGATCGTCGGACGAGACCGGCTCCTCGAACCAGGAAACTCCAAATTCGTCGGCCAGGCGCTGTCCGATGCGCACCGCCTGTTTGCGGTCATAGGCACCATTGGCGTCGACGTACAGGGCCACGTCATCGCCGATGGTGGCCCGGGCCAGGGCAACCCGGTGCACGTCCCGCTCGGGCACGGAGCCCCAGGACTCACCGATCTTGATCTTGACCGCGGTCACGCCGCAGTCGGCCACCCAGTCCTCGAGCTGCCGTGCCGTGGTGGCGTCATCGTAGGGGGTGAACCCGCCGCTGCCGTAAATGGGGACGCGGTCACGGCACCGGCCGAACAGATCGGCCAGGGGCACGTCGAGGAGTTGGGCCTTCAGATCCCACAGGGCGGTGTCGACGGCGGCGATGGCGCTGCTGATCACGCCGGGCCGGCCCAGGTTGCGGATGGCCCGCACCATTGACTCGGTCGTGCCCGTGATGTCCAGCGGGTCGGACCCAATGACGGCGGGGGAGAGCTCCGCGTCCACCACTGTCGCGCACCCGGCGCTGCCGTACGTCCAGCCCGTACCGGTGACGTTCCCGGCGTGGACGGTCACCACCACCACGGTGGTGGCATCCCAGGCCAACGTGCCGTCTCCCTCGGGCGCGTCGGTGGGCACCCGGTAGACGAAGGTGTCCAGTTGGTCGATGGCCGGGGCATCCATCAGAACGGCCCTAGCCCCGGTGGGCCGAGGCCAGGTGGTCGGCCGCTCGCGCCGCCAGGGCCATGATGGTCAGGGCCGGATTCGCACTTCCCTGGGTGGGAAAGACGCTTCCGTCGACGATGTACAGGTTGGGCACGGCGAACGACCGAAGGTTGGCATCGACCACGCCTGTTCGCTCGTCCGCTCCCATGCGGGCGCCCCCGATCAGGTGGGCGTAGCGGTTGATGGTGATCGCCTCGGCCGCCCCTGCCGCGTGATGCATGTCGGTCATGACCTCGGTGGCCGCCTTCACCTGGAGATGGTCGTTCTCACACAGGGAGTAGGCCAGGTCGGCCACCGGTAGTCCGTGCCCATCGGTCTCTGACGCCAGCGTGACCCGGTTGTCGGGCTGGGGCAGGAACTCGGTGATGGCCCCGAATGTCGACCAGTGGACATAGTCCCGCATGTACTCGCGAAGGACCTCGCCCCAGTGACCCTGGGCCGCGACGTGCTCGGCGAACACGATGGGCAGGGGGGAGATGCACTGAAGTGAGAAACCGCGCCGGTACTCCTTGCTCGGGTCGTTCTCGTAGAAGGCTTCGCTGGACACCTCGGGCGGAGGTGCCTTGTAGGCGCGGACATCGTCGTCATATCGACCGGCCGTCTGGGGCGCGCCCTGGACCATGACATAGCGGCCGACGACATCGAAGTCGTTGCCCACCCCGTCGGGGAAGCGCGGGCAGGCCGAGTTGAGCAGGAGCCGCGGCGTCTCGATGGAGTAGGCGGCCACCACGACCAGACGGGCGCGCTGCCGGTATTCCACCCCCCCTTGCCGATAGGTCACGCCGGTGGCCGTCCCGTCGTGGCCGATGTCGACCCGGGTCACCATGCTGTCCGGTCGGATCTCGGCGCCGTGAGCCAGCGCATCAGGGACGTGGGTGATGAGCGGTGACGCCTTGGCGTTGACCTTGCACCCCTGCAGGCAGAAGCCCCGGTAGATGCAGTGGGGGCGGTTGCCGAAGCGGCCGTTCACGATGGCCACCGGTCCCACCCGGAAGGGGATGCCCAGCATCTCGCAGCCGTTGACGAAGGCCATGCCGTTCCCGGCGATGGGATGGGGGGACTGGGGGTAGCGGTGCGGATCGCCCCACGGCCATGGTTGGCCGGCCACCGGCAATTCTTCCTCCATCTGCTCGTAGTAGGGCTTGAGGTCCCGGTATTCGATGGGCCAGTCGGCGCCGACGCCGTCGTTGGAGTAGGTGTGGAAGTCCGACGGGTGGAGCCGAGGGGCGTACCCGGCGAAGTGGACCATGGACCCGCCCACGCCCCGCCCCGAGTTGTTGTTGCCTAGGGCCACCGGATCTCTCCCGGAGATGACGCGGGGCTCATTCCAGTACAGCCCGTGCGAGCCGGCTTCGTCACTGACCCAGTCCCGGTCGGGGTCCCAGAACGGTCCGGCGTCGAAGGCCACCACCTTCCAGCCTCGCCGGGCCAGGCGTTGGGTAAGGACACCGCCGCCGGCGCCGCACCCGACCACGACGACGTCGACCACCTCGTCCTGATCGAAGTGGCGCATGTCGGCGCGAAGGGCGTGATTGGTGCGGGTGCCGTCGTTGGGCAGGAGCCAGGCCGACTCGTTGCGCCGGCGAACTCCGTTCATCGCCGATGATCGTCGGCCGGCTGGCCGGCGGCGGACGGCTGATCCTCGGGAGGAGCCGGCTCGGGCTGGTGGCGACGACGAGCAGCCTCGGCCCGTTCCACCCAGGGGACAGGATCAGCATCGACGACCTCGGCCACCTCCCAGGGCTCGCGACGTCCGATGCCGAGGTTCTTGTAGCCCCTCGGGTATGCCGGGCCACCGAAACCGATCTCGTTCCATGCCCAAGGATGCGAGTAGAAGGCCTCGCAGGCATATCGGAGCCACAGGGAGAAGATGCGCGGCGAGGGCATGCCGTACCAATCCCCGTCCATCCCTCGCACGTGCTCGATCCCGTCCTTTTGCTCCTGACGGCTGAGGTCCCAAAACGGCCTCCCGCTGACCCGGCGAGCATCGGAGTCCAATCCAGCCACCGAGCGCGGCCAGGCCTCCCAGTCCTCGGGCATGTCCCGGTACCGGTAACCGTCGCCCCGGCGGGCGGCCAACTTGGCATCGATCAGCTCCAGCGCGGGTACCCTCGGCTCCCCGTCCTGGGCCAGGAGCCGGTCGACCAGGGCTCGGGCCGTCGGTTCCTCCTCGGCGCTGAAGAATTGCATCGCCGCCGGAAGGCGGAGCCGACCGAGGACGGCGTTTCTGGTCACCTCGTCCCAGGTGTGGGACTGGTCGGTGACGTCGTAGCCCGGGAACCGTTGCGGCGCGGATCCTGGCGTGACCGTCACCGGCGGGGCTCGCGCCGCAAGATGGCGGCCACCAGCCCCATGCCGCCCACCAGTCCGAAGAGAAGGGGGGCGAACATGGGTGGGCCCATCTCGGCGTTGTAGCGGGCCATCTTCCATCCCCCCGGCCGCTGGGCGATCCCCCGCAGATGGAGGTACTGACCCTGGGCGCTGTTGGCCAGCACCACCACCGAGACCAAGGGCAACACCGTCTTGGCGGCCCGTCGGGAGAAGATGCCGGCGATGCCGGCGAGGGAGATCACCGGGGTAAGGGCCACCGGTATCCACATCATCCGGTTGGCAAAGCTGGCTCGGTCGTGCTCGAGCCAGATCTCCATTCCGGTGATCAGCGCACCGACCCCGGTGAGCCCGGATAGCGACCGTTCGAACCGCCCGTGCTGCACATCGTCGACCAGGTGATCGACCCGTCCTCGGACACGGTTCACGAGCGCAGCTGGCTGATCTTGTCCCGGAAGAGGGTGGTGGCGATGGTCACCTTCCGGGGTTGTCCGGACAGGAAGGCCTTGGCGAACTCCTTAGCCTGCTCGTACTGGACCTTGCCGGGCATGGGCGGCTCGTCGGGATTGACGGAGACATCGACGAGCGACGGCCCGGGGTGGTTCAGCGCCCGGGCTACGGCGTCTTCGAGCTCGTCGGACTTGTCTACCCGGATGCCCAGTCCGCCACAGGCCTCGGCCCACGGAGCGAAGTCGAGCCGGTTCTCGAAACGGATGCCGAACTCGGGATAGCCCAGGACCAGTTGCTCCCACATGATCTGGCCCAGCTCCCCGTTGTTGCTGATGATCACCGTGATCGGCAGCTTGTACCGGCAGGCGGTGGCGAAATCGGCCATGAGCATGGCAAAGCCGCCGTCACCGACAAAGGCGATGCACTGCCGGTGGGGATGAGCCCACTGGGCGGCGATGGTGTACGGGAGTCCGGGTGCCATCGAGGCCAGGTTGCCCGACAGGTAGAACTTGCGCTCGCCTCGAATGTCGAAGTGTCTCGCCGCCCACGTGGCGATGGTCCCCGAATCGGAGGCCAGGATGGCGTCATCGGAGGCCAGTCGGTCGACCACCCGCATGAGGCGCTGCGGTTGGATGGGGTCCGTGGTGATCCCCTCCAGGGCGGCCATCTTTTTCCGCCAGCCAGCCATGTCCTGTTGCGCCTTCTCCAAGAACGAGCGGTCGTCACGACGGTGGAGCAACGGGACCAGGGCGGCCAGGGCCTCTTTTGCGTCACCGACCAGGGGGACATCGGTGGGCAGCCGCCCGCCCGACCGTATGGGGTCGGCATCGATCTGGACGACGGCACACTGCCCGGCCTCGGGGAGGTGCTTGGTATAGGGGAAGTTGGTGCCCACCATGAACAGGGTGTCGCATGATTCCATGGCCTCTTCGGACGCGCTGGTGCCCAACAGCCCGATCCCACCGGTGGTGTAGGGGTGATCGTCTGGCACCGCGTCCTTGCCCGAAAGGGTCTTGATGATGGGACTGCCCAACTGCTCGGCCGCGGCCAAAACCTCCTCGGTAGCGTGCCGGGCGCCGGCACCGATCAGCATCACCACCTTCTCGCCCGCGTTGAGGACGTCGGCAGCGGCCTGGAGGTCGTGGGGCCGAGGGAGGCCGGGCGGCTGCAAGTAGGTGGCCGTGGTCGGTTTGACCACTGCAGGGGCGACCGCCTTGTACGGGTCGGCGTCGGCCTCGGCCACCTGGATGTCGTTGGGGATGGTGAGATGGCTCACCGTCTTGCGGGAGAGGGAATGGCGGATGGCCAAGTCGACCAGCGTGGGGATCTGGATGGGGACGTGGATCATCTCGTTGTACTCGGCCACGTCCATGAACAGCTTCTCCAGATGGACCTCCTGTTGGTACCCGGTACCCAGCATCTGGGTCTCCTGGGTCCCGGTGATGGCCAGCACCGGGGCGTGGTCGAGCTTGGCGTCGTAGAGGCCGTTCAACAGGTGGATGGCCCCCGGGCCCGAGGTGGCCAGGCAGACGCCGAGCCGACCGGTCGACTTGGCGTAGCCGGTAGCCATGAAGGCCGCGGCCTCCTCGTGCTGGACCAGCACGAACCTCATGCGCTCCTGGTTGCGGCGCAGGCCCTCCATGATCCCGTTGATCCCATCGCCGGGAAGCCCGAAGATGGTGTCCACGCCCCAGTCGACGAGCCGCTCGATCAGCAACTCTGACGCGATCTTGGCCATGATGTTCTCCGTTCGGGTCCTGTGGCCGAGCTGGTGCATCAGCTCAGCTGTAGCTAGCTACCCGCCGGGCCCATGGGCTAACCGCATGCGATGTTCAGCCCCGGTTGCCGACGGGTATCCCTATGAGGTGATCGACGAGGGCGGAAGGAAGCCGGCCGACGACGGCCGAAACGAGTCCGAGGACGAACGCATCGATCGGAACGTGGCCGAGCTGCTCCAGGAGCTGCGGGTGGCCAGCCTCGGTGTTCAGGTGCTCTTCGGATTCCTGCTCTCGCTGCCCTTCACCAACCGGTTCAGCCACCTCGACCACGCCCAGCGAGTGCTGTACCAGGCCGCCCTGCTGTTGGCCGCCGGGGCCACCGCCCTCCTGACCGCGCCGGTGGCCTACCACCGGATCGTGTTCCGTCGTCATGAGAAGCGCAGGCTCCTGGCCGTCTCCAACACGCTGGCCCTCTGCGGTCTTGGCGCCGTAGCCCTGGCCATCTCGGCCGCGGTGTGGCTGGTGGTCAGCACCATCGATTCCGGTGCCGTCGTGCCCGTCATGGCCGCGGTCATGCCCGTGGTCTTCATCGGGCTCTGGTTCGTCCTCCCGCTGGCCGGACGGATGCAACGATCAGACCGGTAGGCCGGCGGCCTCGGCTACGTCTGCGGCTCCAGGGTGGGTGCAACTTCGGCTCCGGGAGGCTTCCGGGGCTTCTCGCGGTGCCGGAGCAGGCTCACCGATACCCAGCCCCGTCCGTCGGCATCGGCCCAGACCAAGATGGGCGGCAGCACCACCAGGGCGGAGATCAGGGCCACGGCCACGTTGAGTCCAACGATGATGCCGAACCCCTGCAGCAGGGGGAACGAGGACGTGGCCAAGACGCCCACGCCGACCACCGCCGTCATCCCCGACACCATGAAGGCTCGACCGGTCCGTGCCGCGGTGATGTCGGCGGCCTCCCTCGGGCTGAGCCCCCGTCCTCGCTCCTCGACGAAGCGCAACAGGATGAGCGAGGTGAACTCGGTACAGACGGCCACCACCAGGGGGCCGGAGACCGCGGTCAACGGGCTCAGCTTGAGGCTGAGCGCCCAGGCGATGAGCGACACCAGTCCCACGGCGATGAGCACCGGCACCAAGGAGAGCACCGACCGGATGAGGCTCCGGAGCCGTATGGCCAAGAAGGCGCCGACCAGGATGATGGCCAGATAGGTCAGCAGGGCCCGCGATGACTCCAGGTTCTCGAGCAGCCCCACGCCGACCACGGCGATCCCGCCGGGGGCGACGGTCGTGCCCGGAGGCGGACGGACGTCATCTTGCAGATAGTCGACCACGGGCTTCAGGTCGCCGAGCGCCGTGGTCTTCGACCGGAAGATGACGCTCAGGGCATGGCCGCCGTTGGCCACGCTGGACTTGACCACCTGGGCGGGAGCGACGGCGTTGACCGCCGCCACCTGGGCCCCGAGGGGCGGCACCTGCGATGCGCCGGGAACGGCGATGAACTCGTCGACCAGGTTGACCATGCCCGTGGCCTGATACAGCAGGTCGGGGAACTTGGCCACCTGCTGGTTGGAGAACTTGCTGACGTAGGCCACCGTCTGGTCGCTGAAGGGATGCTTGGTGGTGACCAGCACGCCGACATTGCTCTCGGTACCGATCCCGGCCTTCAAGGCGTTGACGTCCTTGACCGTCTGGGACTGAGGGTTGACCCATTGCAGCGGGTCGGTCTGCAGGGTGATGTGGCCCTCGACGAGCAGGCCGCCGGCGAAGATCAGGATGCTGGCGAAGATCAGGGGGACGGTGGCCTTGGCCGGCAGGCTGCCCAGCCAGACGGTCAGCCGGCTGAGGCGGCCCTTGCTGAAGTCCCTGCCCTTGGTGGGGGACTTGTACTCCCGGATGCCCAGTATGGCCAGGGGCGCGATGATCCCGCAGATGCAGACGGCGATGATGCCCACCACCAGCAACAGGCCGAATTGCCGGATCATCGGCACCCGGGCGAACAAGAGGGCGACGAAGGCGAAGACGGCGTCGAAGGTCACCACCAGCAAGGCGGGGCCGAGGTTGCGGGCCGTGGTCTGGATAGGGTTCGCCTCTCTGTCCAGGACGACCTCCTCCTCGATGCGGGAGTGCATCTGGATGGCGTAGTCGATGCCGACGCCGAGCAAGACGGGGAGCCCGGCCACACTGGCCAGCGTGAGCGGGATCCCGAGGAACCCCACCAACCCGAAAGCCCAGATGAGGCCGATGGCCACGATGATGAAGGGAAGGATCCTCCAGCGGACGTTGAAGGCCAGGAACAGGATGACCACCATGATGAGGGCGGCCAGGCCCCCGAGCTTGAGCATGCCCGTCTTCAGATAGTCGTTGATGGTCCGGAGCAATGCCGGCACGCCGGTCACGATGGTCGATGCGTTCTGAAGGTGGGCCTGGCCGACGATGTTCTGCACCGACTGGGCGGCGGCGGACTCCTGGTCGATGGACAGGTTGGGCTTCAAGATGACGACCATGGCCGCGTGGCCCGGATTGGGCAGGAAGGCGGCCGACGACTGGCGCATGGTCCCGTTGGTGGCGTGGGTCAGGAAGTGGACCCATTTCGGGTTGGCCAGCGTGCGCTGATCGGCAGGAATGGACGATTCCGTGCTCAGTTGGGCCTGGATGTCCTTGAGCCGAAGTGCCTTCCCCTTGGCCGATGGATCACGGGTATAGGCCGAGAGGAGCAGCTTGCCGGCCAGGCTGTCCTGGGGGTTGCCGTCGGTGCTGGTGGACAGATCGGCGGCCAGCTGGACGGCGTCGAGCGGCGTGACCACCGAGAACACCGACTTGTCGGCCACCAGCTTCTTCGACATGGTCTTCATCTGGGCCTGGTTGGCCGGGGTGAACAGGTTGTCGGTGGTGGTACCCGGCTTCATGGTGAACATGACGACGACCGGGTCACCGCCGAAGCTGTTCTCGTAGTTCTGGTTCTCGATCTGAGCCTTGTCGTTGTTGTTGAGGTAGCTGGCGTTGGTGGTCGTGAACTTGAGCTGGGTGATGCCCAGCCCGAGCCCGACCGTCAAAACCAGGCCGATGAGCGACACCGTTCCGGCGCGTTTGCCCAGGTTGAGCCCGAGCCACGACCACATGTTCGCCACGTTCCCTCCTCGTTTCCAGTGCTTGATCGCCGGGCGACCGAGGCCGTCCCGGGGTGGCGTAGCCTTCGACAAGCCAGATCAGTCAATCAGGAATTTTGCCCGCCCGATGGGTTCCACCGAATTTGGGTACTACGTCACCGCTCGTAGGAGCCGGGCTTGATGTGCGAAAAGATGGCGGGGACGGGTATACCGAAGCGGGCACAGTCCGAAGGAAGAAGGGCAGGAGATCATGGAGCTGACCTTTGAGATCAATGAACAGGTCACCGGCGGTGTGCCTGTCATCGCCGTCGTCGGAGAGATCGACGTCGCCACCGCGCCGACGCTGGCCGAGCATCTCGGCGTCCACGAGGAAGCGGGTGCCGCCGTCGTCGTGGTGGACCTGCTGGGGGTCTCGTTTCTCGACTCCACCGCCCTGGGCGTGCTGGTGGGATCGTTCAAGCGGCTGGGCGAATCGGATGGCACCCTCAAGCTGGTCATAGCCGAGCCTCGGATCCTCAAGGTCTTCGAGATCACCGATCTCATTCGGGTCTTTCCCATCTTCGCCACCGTGGACGAGGCGCTGCAGGGATGAGCGACACCGTCGCGCTGTCGCTGCCGGTACGTTCCGAACTGTTGGTCCTGGCCAGGATCACTGCGGCCACCATGGCGTCCAGGGCCGACTTCGACATCGAGGAGATCGAGGACCTCCGCTTGGCCGTCGACGAATTGTGCCTGTCGGTGGTGGGTGGAGCGAGGTCAGGGACGGTTCGGCTCGAGTTCTCGGTGGACGAGGCCACCATCGCCATCACCTGTGAGCTCGATCAGAGCGGTGAGCCCGACGACGGCGACGTCCCCGGGGAGCCCGATGACCTGTCCATCCGGTTGATCGAGGCCCTGGTCGACGAGCACGGACGCGACTCCGCAAACGGTCGCCGGCGAGCTTGGCTGTCCAAGCGCAGGAGCAGGGTTGAACACTGATGACCGATGATGCCCGGCGGCCAACCGTGCCCCGGGAACGGTGGGTGGAGTTCGCCACGTCCCGCGACGAACGGTTGCGGGACGAGTTGGTCACCGAGCACATCGGCCTGGCCCGACGGCTGGCCCACCGGTTCGCCAATCGGGGCGAGCCCTATGACGATTTGGTGCAGGTTGGCTCGATCGCCCTGATCAAGGCGGTGGACCGATTCGACCCCGATCGCGGGGTGGAATTCACCACCTACGCCACCGGAACGGTCATCGGCGAGCTGAAACGGCACTTCCGGGACAAGGGCTGGGCCGTCCGAGCCCCCCGTCGCATTCAGGAGCTGTACCTGGAGCTCGGGCACACCATCGATGCGCTCTCCCAGGAGCTGGGTCGGCCCCCGACCGTCCCTGAACTGGCGGAGTCGATCGGCGTCTCCCAGGATGCCATTCTCGAAGCAATCGAAGCCGGCCAGGGTTATCGCTCTTCATCGATCGATGCCCCAGGTCAACGCGACGAGACGCTGGCTGACCGCTTGGGGGCCAACGACTCAGAAGTGGCCATGGTGGACGAGCGCTCGGTGCTGGCACCGGCGCTGGCCGCCCTGCCCGAACGTCAACAGGAGGTCGTTCGGCTTCGGTTCGTCGAGGGTCTGACCCAGTCGGAGATTGCTGCCCGCGTGGGCATCAGCCAGATGCACGTCTCGCGTCTGCTGGCCCAGAGCCTGGCCCGGATCAGGGAGAACCTGGCCCAAGAGCGGTGATCTCGTCCAGGTTTGCTCGTTGTGCCCGTCAACCGGTTTGACGTTGCCGCGGTCGGGGTACCTCTCCTCGTGAGCGAGGAGGTGCGCCAGTGCGAGATCGCAATTCGAAGACCGGATCAGTGGCAACGGAGCCATTGGGTGGCCATGGTGCCCCGCCCGTCTACCGGCGGGGCCGGGTCTGTGCCAATGAAGGATGCGATGCGCGGCTCTCCATCTATAACAGTGCCGATTGCTGCGCCCTCCACGACATGTCGGCCATGGCCTCTCGACCACCTCGGGGGACCGCCCGCCGTCGGCGCGACACGGCGCGGTTCAGGGCCAGCACGGCCTGACCGCCATCTGACCGTATTCCTGGGCGTTCCTGGGTACGGCGACCAAGCCCTGTGGTCGTCGGGCTAGGGCTGGGGAAGATCGAGCTCGCACCATACGGTCTTGCCCTTGCCGATGCGAGGGCGCATCGTTCCCCATGCCGCGCAAAGCGAGTCCACCAGAGCCAGGCCCCTTCCTCCCTCGGCCGTCACCTCCCGGTGCAGGCGCCGCGGCAGCCGGCTCGAGTCACCATCGGATACCTCGATGCGCAATCGGGAGCCGTTCACCGACACCAGGAGTTGGGTGGGACCGCTGTCGGCATGAATGACGGCGTTGGTCACCAGTTCGGTAGCCACCAAGCTGGCCACCGGTTCGAGCTCGCTCAATCCCCAGCCGGAAAGGGCCTCTCGAACCGCGGCCCGCGTCCGGGCCGCGCTCGAAGTGTCATCGGGGAGTGGGATCCGGAGTTCGACTCGTTGGATGTTATCGACACCGCCTAACCCACTAGAGGAATTCCCCGTCTGGTCACGATGCCCGGTGCTGCGCCTTTCCCCGTATACGCAAATCGGATCGTTCCCTGGAGTGTGGCAACAGCCGAGGTTGACGTCTGGCGTCTCGTGCCCGATCGCCTAGTGCTTGAGCGCGTCCTTCACCTTTTCGCCCGCCTGCTTCACGTCGGACACCACCTGGTTGCCCTTGCCCTTCCCTTTGAGCTCGTCGTCTCCGGTGGCCTCGCCCACCGTCTCTTGCACCTTCCCCTTGATGTCCTGCTTCTTGTTCGACGCCTTGTCGGCAGTGCTCATGGCAGTTCCCTCTTCTCGTTGGCTGTGCGTGCACCAGTCGATCGTGGTGTACCGACCGTGTCCGTCCTTGCCCTACCCGTTCTCGACCCTGGCCAACCCTGCCCTTCGACCATGCCCGGATGGCTTTTCGACCTCCGACGCCATCTCATCGGGCCCGACCGGGTTCGTCTCGTGGTTTCGCCGGTTGTCGAGGAGCATCGGTACACTCGGCGCACACAGTCGACCTGGTCGGCGCCATCGGCCGTGCACGGGCCGAATCCGTTGGACCACCACGAACGAGCACCTGGGGAGCGAACCATGCCGGGAGATGAGCGCGAAGCCGACCGAGGACGGCTAGCTGGGACAGTCGCACTGGTCACCGGTGCATCGAGTGGGATCGGCGAAGCGGCGGCGCGGTCCCTGGCGGCCGAAGGTGCCTCGGTGGCTGTCGTGGCCCGCCGGCGCGATCGGCTCCAGGACCTGGCCGACTCCATCGGCGATCCGACGCGGGTCGAGGTCATCGAGGCCGATGTGACCGATGTGACCCAGGCCACCTCCATGGTGGAGCGGACGCTGTCCCGGTTCGGCCGGTTGGACACGCTGATCAACAACGCCGGGGTCATGCTGTTGGGTCCGATCGTCGATGCTCCCCTCGAGGAGTGGCAGCGGATGGTCGAGCTCAACCTGCTCGGATTGTTGTACGGCACCCATGCCGCGCTCCCGCACCTCATCTCGGCGGCCGAGGGCGGCCCCCGAGAGGTGGCCGACGTGGTCAACGTGAGCTCGGTGGCGGGACGGTTCGCCCGGCAGGGCAATGGGGTGTACAGCGCCACCAAGTTCGCCGTGGTTGCCTTCGGTGAGGCCCTCCGCCAAGAGGTCGCCGCCCTGCACGTCCGGGTCACCGCGGTCGAGCCGGGCGCCACGACCACCGAGCTGGCTAGCCACAACCGGCCCGAGATCCTCGAGGGGATCCGCGACACCTTCGGCAGCGTGGAGATGCTCAGCTCCGAGGACATCGCTGACGCCATCGTCTATGCCGTCACCCGGCCTCGGCACGTGGCCCTGAACGAGCTCCTCATCCGGCCCACCGAGCAGGTGCGGTGAGTGGCGGTTCGCCCCTATCCGCCCGCTGAGCACATTCTGCGCGACCTCGACCTGGAGGTCGAGGTCCGTCCCGACGCCACCGCTTCGGCCTGGCTTCCGGTGTCCCCGCATCTGTTGGGTGCGAACGGGGGAGTCCAGGCCGGCGTCCTGGCCATCCTGGTCGACATCGTCGGCGGCGCCATCGCCACCCGGGTGCTGTACCCCGACCGGACGGCCACCGCCGACCTCCAGCTGCAGCTGCTCCGACCGGCCGTCGGTCCCGAAGTCGAAGCCCGGGTGTCGGTCTTGCGCAGGGGACGGACCACCTTGGTGCTCGAGGTGCTCCTCCTCGACGCCCCCGGGGGCCGGCTCCCGGGGGAGGGCACAGCCAACGCCTGGGCCACCATGACCTACGCCGTGTTGCCCCGTACCGACGCCCCGCCGCTGATGCAGCCGTTACCGAGCGAAGCCGAGCGGACCCAGATCGGCCCGGCTGCGCTGTCCCGACCGGTGCTGGAGGCCATCGGGGTGGAGTCGGACGGTCCCGGCTCCCCTGGCGTCGTCCTTCCCCTCGGTGACTATGTGACCAACACCTTCGGTGCCCTGCAGGGTGGCGTCATGGCCCTGCTGGGCGCGACGGCGGGCAACTCGGCCATCGAGGTCGCCCTCGGACTGCCCCGGGGAGCGGCGTCCGTCGTGGACCTGCAGGTGGCCTACCTGGCCATGGGCCGGGTGGGCCCCATCGTCTCGGAGCCCGATGCCACCATGATCGACGATGTGGCCGGGACCGGGCACGCCGCCAGCGCGGTCATCCGGCTGCTCGACCGGGGCGGCGACGACCGTCTGGTCGCCGTGGTGCAGGTGGGCGCGGTGAGGCCGTGACCGATCTCGAAGCCTTACGGGAGCGCGGCCGCCTCCCCGGTGAGTGGCCGGTAGGCACGTACCTCCGTGTCGAGCGGTGGGCGCCGTCCCCGCTCGATGACGCCGGGAGGCCGACCCGGCTCCTGTCCCGCGTTCCCGTCGACCCCCATGTGGTGGACCAGGCCGGTGGCCTCCATGCCGGCGCGCTGCTCACCGTCGTCGATTCGGTCGGTGGTTACCTCGCCGGTCTCACCGTGCAGCCCGATGGCATCGTCACCACGTCGATGACCCTCCGGATGGGTCGCCGGCGCCACGTCGGCCCGCTGCTGTGCGAGGCCACCGTGCTCCGGAAGGGTCGCACCTCGGTGGTGGTCCTGATCTCGGTGATCGACGAAGGGGGCGAGGATGCCCCGGTGGCCTCGTGCGTCATGACCTGCGCGGTCCTGGCTCGGGAGTCGCCGGATCCGACCTTCGGGCGCCCCGCGCACCACCCCATGGCCCCACTGCAGCCCGAGCCCATCCCACTGGTGGACTTCTTCGGGGTGCAGCCGGGGTCGGGTCTGGTCACCCGCCTCGAGATCGGGGACTATCTCCGCAACACCTGGGGAATCCTGCATGGTGGGGCCATCGCCCTGTTGTCGGACCTGGCCGCGGTGCGAGCCGTGCGATTCGACGCCGGCTCGGCCGCGGGCGCGCTGTCGGCCACGGACATGGTGCTGCACTACCTGGCGCCGGCCCGGGTCGGCCCGGTGGAGGCCCGGTGCACGGTGATGGGCACGCGGTCCGATGCCAGCGTGGTCCGAGTGGCCATGTACGACACCGGGGTGGAGGACCGCATGGTCGCTCTGGCCTCGGTCACCGTCTCCCCGCTCTGACCCGGCACCGGGTCCCGGTCGGGAGTCAGCCCTCGACGGCCTCGAGCACCGAACGGGCCGACTCCTCATCCGGCCAGGTCACCACTTCACCCCGGGCCACGATGGTCACCCGCGCCCCCACCGGCGCATCGAGCTCACCGTCGGAGCGCACCACCACCAGCGGGGTCCCGATGGGCTCTTCGGGCTCGACGGTGATCACCGTGTCGTGCCCGTGGAACTGGTTGCGAACGACGCGGGCCGCCAGCCCCGGTCCCTGTGGATCGATCGACACGACCAGCTGCTCGGGGCGCACCAGGGCGATCGAGTGCCGGGAGGCAGGAGCCGCCCCTCCGGCTCGCACCGGGAGCAGTCCGAACGGCGTGGTGGCCACGGCCCCCTCGACGGTGCACGGCACCAGGTTGGCGTCACCCAGGAACCGGGCGATTCCCGGATCTCCGGGGTGGGCGTAGAGGTTCTGGGGGCTCCCGGTCTGGCCCACCCGGCCGTGCCGGATGACGGCAACTTGTTCGGCCAGGGACAAGGCCTCGTCCTGGTCGTGGGTGACGAGGAGCGCGGTGGTGCCCTGTTCGCGGAGTACCCGCTGCACATCGGCGCGCACGCTGGATCGCAGCCCGGCATCCAACGACGAGAAGGGCTCGTCGAGCAGGACGATGCCCGGTCGGATGGCCAGGGCCCGGGCCAGGGCCACTCGCTGCTGCTGACCACCGGACAGCTGGTGGGGGTAGCGGCCGCCCAGGCCGGACAGGCCGACCATCTCGAGCAGCTCGTCGAGTTTTCGGGCCGGGCGCTCTCGGCGCGGTACCCCGAAGGCCACGTTCCGGAGCACGGTCAGATGGGGAAACAGCGCGCCCTCTTGGGGCACGTAGCCGATGCCCCGCCGCTCCGAGGGGACGAACCGACGACCGTCGTCGACCACATGGTCGCCCAGAACGATCGTGCCCTGGTCGGCCCGTTCGAAGCCGGCCAGTACCCGCAACAGTGTGGTCTTCCCGCTACCCGACGGACCGAGGATGGCGGCCAACGAGCCTTCGGGAACGGTGAGGTCGATGCCGGTGAGCACGGCGTGGGACCCGAACGCCTTGTGGACATCGGTGACGTGCAGACTGGTCATGGCCCACTCGATGCCCGACTGGGCAACCGGTCGAACCACCGGCCCAGGACGTAGCTGGGGATGACGGCGATGGCGACCATCAGTGCAGCGTACGGCGCGGCCGCCCCGTAGGAGATATTGGTGGAGTAGGCCCAGAACTCGGTGGCCAGGGTCTGCACCCCGGTGGGCACCATGACCAGGGTCAGGGTCAGCTCGGTGACGGTGGACAGGAACACCAGGCAGAAGGCGGCGGCGAGCCCGGGAGCGACCAGAGGGAGGACCACCCGCCACAGGACGGCGATGGGCCGTTGCCCGAGGGACCGACCGACCTCTTCGAGCTGGACGGGGGCTTGAGCCACCGATGTGCGCACCGCCACAAGGGCGAGGGGAAAGAACAAGATGGCATAGCCCACGACGAGCAAGGGTGCGCTCTGGTAGAGGAACGGCACGGAGCGAATGGCGAAGAACACCAGTGAGAGGGCGATGACCAGCCCGGTGAGGGCCTGGACCACGAAGGTGCTGCGCTCCAAGAGCATGGTGGACCTGCGCGGATGGCGAACCGAGAGCAGGGCCACGGGGATGGCCAGCACCGTGGCCAGCGCTCCTGCTGCCGCCGCGTACCCGGCGGTGTGCAGCGCCGCGCTGACCAGCGAGGTCGACGCGGGCAAGGTGGTGTGCCCGGGGTTGAACAGCCAGTAGACGATGACGGCGATGGGCACGCCGAGGGCCAGGCCGGCCAGGAGGGCGAACCCGGCCAGCGCCGGGAGGGTGGCTCGGCCCAGGCGCAGGGGTCGACGCTGGCGGGCCACCTGCGGGCCGATGCGGCTGACCCGCCCACGACCCCGGGCGGCCAGGTCGCCGCCGAGGACGAGGAAGCACACCAGGACGAGGACCAGGGACAGGCTGCTGGCCGCCGGAATGTTGTACACGCGCTCGGACTCGAAGAAGATCTCGGTGGTGAGGGTGTTGTAGCGCAGGATCTCGAAGGCGCCGTACTCGGCCAGGAGGGCCAGGGACACCAGGACGCACCCACCGAGCAGGGCCGGTCGGGCCTGGCCCAACGTCACCCGCCAGAACGTGCGGGCGCGGCCCAGGCCCAAGCTGTGGGCCACCTCTTCCTGACCGGGGTCTGCACCTCGGAAGGCGGCGGCCACGGGCAGATAGACCAGGGGGTAGAGGGCCAGGGTCATGACCAGGAGGGAACCCAGGAACCCCTGTACCGACGGGGCCACCGACACCCAGCCGTAGCTGGTCACGAAGTCGGGAATGGCCAGGGGTACCACGACCAGGACGGCCCAGATCCGTCGACCGGGGAGGTCGGTGCGCTCGATGCACCATGCCGCGGCCACGCCGATGACGGCGCAGGCGGCGGTAACGGCCAACGACAGCCGCACCGTGTTCCACAACAGGTCCAGGGTCAGCTGCCGGAACAACAGGTGGGAGACGGCCGACCAGCCGCTCTGGGACACCTGGACCAACAGGTAGGCCAGGGGTAGGAACAACAGGAGCGCCACCGCGCCGCCGGTGAGCCACAACACGACCGGACGTCGGGACCGTGCCCTCACCGCCGGGAGGGCGCGCGGGGTCGCCGCGGTCACGGTCATGTCAACGGATCATGCCAGCTGGACTTCTTGCAGCAGCGCCACCGCGGTGGCACCGTCCCCCAACTGGGAAATGGTCAACGGCGCCGGCTGCAAGCTGTCGAAGGGCTTCTGCTGTCGAGCGGTGGTCACGCCCGAGCCGAGGGGGTACTCCCAGCTGTCGTCGTGGGCGATGATCTCCTGGCCCTTCTTGGAAACCATGAAGGCGAGGAACTTCTGGGCTGCGGCCTTGTTCTTGCTCGAGTTCAGGACAGCAGCACCGGACACGTCGACCACGTAGCCGGCGTCACCGGGCGCGAAGTAGGAGATGGCCGAGTGCATGCCGGCCGAACCTAGTTGATCCTGCAGGCGGTACCAGTAGTAGCTGTTGAGGACGCCGATCTCGGCCTGACCCTTGTTGACTTGGTCGACCAGGGTCTCGTTGTCGGGATAGATGTTGCTGCCGGCGTTGACCTTGACGGCTTTGAGCCAGGTGAGGGCGGCCTGCTTGCCGTAGGTCTTGATGATCGAGGTCACGATGGGCTGGAAGTCCGTCTCGCCTTGGGCCAGGGCCAACTTGCCTTTCCACTTGGGATTGGCCAGGTCCATGATCGAGGTGGGCACCTGGTCGGCCTGCAGGTGGTCCGTGTTGTAGACGAGCACGTTGACCCGGGCGCTCACCCCCACCCAGTCGCCCTTGGGCGAGCTGTACTTGGCGGGAACGTGGCTGAGGGTCGACGGATCGACCGGGGCCAGCACCCCTTTCTCCTGGAGCTTCTCCAGCACCGGCGAGTTCTCGGTATAGAAGAGGTCGGCGGGGGAGGCCGATCCCTCCTGGAGGATCTGGTTGCCCAGGACATCCTCGTCGTCGTTGCGCACCTTCACGGTGATGCCGGACTGTTTCTCGAACGCCGAGACCAGCTGGTTGGTGGTCTGCTCGTGCTGGCCGTTGTACAGGGTGAGCGTGTTCGACGCCGAGGCCGACGATCCGCAGGCGGCCAGGGTGGCCCCCACCAGCACGACGCACACCAGCGCCACCAGTCGCCCCAGTTTGGCCATCCTCATTGCTCCTCGCCCTTCCGCTGCCCTCGAGGCCGCCCGTATCAGGGTGCCTTTAATGGAAAGATTAGGGAAGCCGAAGTTCCGATGTCAAGATGGCCTGGCTTCGGGCCACCGGAACCGGGGTGGCCGGTCGGGCCGGCGATAGGCTCGGCTCCGACCCAGGAGGCAACAGTCGTGAGTGGTTCGGACATGTCGGGCAAGACCGTCGTCATCACCGGCGGCAACTCGGGGATCGGCACAGAGACGGCGGTGGCCCTGGCCGGAGCGGGTGCCCGCGTGGTGATCACGGCCCGGGACCAGGCCCGGGGCGAGGCGGCCGTGGCCGACATCCGGTCCCGGAGCGGGAACCAGGGAGTCGACCTGGTGGTGTTCGACTTGGCCAGCCTGGTCTCGACCGAAGCGGGAGCGAGTGCCCTCATCGATCGCTGCCCACGCATCGACGTTCTGGTCAACAACGCTGGTGTGGTGCTGAGCGATCGCAGCGAGACGGTCGACGGGTTCGAGTCCACCTTCGCCATCAACCACCTGGGACCGTTTCTCTTGACCCAGCGGCTGTTGGAACGGGTCATTGGCTCGGGTCCCTCCCGGATCGTCAACGTGTCCTCGACCGCCCACCGCTCGGCCAGGCACGGGATGGACTTTGACGATCTTCAGTCGACCAAGCGATATTCGACCATGCAGGTCTATGGCCAATCGAAGTTGGCCAACATCCTTTTCACCACCGAGCTGGCCCGTCGGCTGAAGGGAACCAACACCACTGCCAACTCCCTGCATCCGGGCGTGGTGGCCACCGGCTATGGCCGAGACGGCGACACCCATGGCTTCTTGACCTTCGGGCTGAAGCTCATCAAGCCGTTCGTCCTGACCGCAGCGAAGGGGGCCCGCACCTCCGTCTACGTGGCGTCGTCGCCCGAGGTGGCCGACATCTCCGGGGCCTATTTCATCAAGTGCAAGCAACGCCAGACGTCGAAGGCGGGCCAGGACGCCGAGGCCGCCGCTCGTCTGTGGGCCGCCAGCGAGGAGCTGATCGCTGCGGCCATGCCGTCGGTCGGGGACCAGTAGCGGTCTGGCCGAAGAGCCGTTGGCTCTCGCACCGGGCGGTCGGACCCGGCCGCTTTCCGGGGCATCACCGACTTTTCCTGGCCGTCGGCCTACTGTTCTTCGTGGCGTTTCGACGCCTGCGTGAGGTCTTCACGTGTGAACGAGCAAGGGGGCGATGATGGCTGACGTGGTCGATACCGAATCCAATGACATTCTCGAAGTGGTCGGCAGGTCCTGGGCCTGGGTGCTCTTCTTCGGGTTCGCCAGCGTGATCGCAGGCGCAATCGTGGTGGCCTGGCCGAAGGAAACCGCCTATGCGTTTGCCATTGCCGTGGGCATCTGGCTCTTCGTGAGCGGGCTGGTCCGGATCATCATGGCCATCGCCGACAGCAAGAACACCGGGGGGTCCCGGTTCCTGATGGCATTCTTGGGCCTGCTCTCGGTACTGGTCGGGCTGTTCTTCGTCCGCCACACGTTCGAGACCATCGGAACGCTGGGCTTTCTGATCGGCATCTTCTGGGTCATCGGCGGCCTGATCGAGTTCTTCTCCGCCTACGGTGACAAGGGAAGCCCAGGCCGGGGCTGGCGCCTGATCATGGGCACCCTCGGTTTCGCTGCCGGTATCGTCACCCTGGCCTACCCCCACATGACCGTGTCCATCCTGGCCACCATCATGGGCATCTGGCTGATTGTCTTCGGGCTCTTGCAGGCGCTCCTGTCCTTCCAGATACGGAAGCTGGCCGCCTGATCGGTCAGCTTCCCCGAGCGCCGCGGGCCCGGTCGCGGTGGAGGGCGAAGACCCGATCCACCTGCGCCCCGGTCAATGCCGGCCGGCTCAATGGTTGGTCAGACGGGCGCAGCCCGGCCAGCACCAGATCGAGGTATCGCTGCCACTGGGTGGGGGCGACCGGCGCGGTGGTCTCCACCACCCCGCGTAACGACCATAGGATGACCGAGATGTCCTGGTAGACAACGTCGCTCCGGACCAGGCCGGCGTCTTGGGCGCGGCCGAGAAGCTGACGTACCGTCGACTCGAGCTCCTTGCGCGCTTCGACGTGACCGGTGTGGGTCCACAATCTCGACAAGCACCCGACGTGGTCGACCTGGAGTTGGCCCACGCCGCGGAGGTAGGCGGCGAAGCCGGTCTCGGGGGGCTGGGCGTCCAAGGAGTCCTGGGCCAGGCCCGACACCTGCTCGAAGAGCTCGTCGATGATGGCGTCGATCAACGACTCCTTGGTCGGGAACCGGCGGTACAGCGTTCCCACCCCCACACCGGCCTGGTTGGCGATCACGTCGACCCCTACGTCGACACCGTGGTCGGCAAAGGCCTCTCTGGCCGCGGCCACGATCTTGTCGCGGTTGCGGGCTGCGTCCCGCCGCAAGGTCGGCTGTGCGTTTGAGAGTGCCATCAGCCTTCGGTGAGCGTACCGCCGGCCACCAACGCCAGCTCGGCATGGTCCAGGTGGTGTTGGCCCTCCGCTGCCCCCTTTCCGGGGCGACTCCTGGGAATGAACAGTGAGGCGATGGCGGCACCGCCGGTGGCCACGGCCAGGAACAGGAAGCCGCGGGTGTAGCCGGACTGGGCCGGCAGCGAGCCAGCGACGACGCCGGAGGTCACGATGCTGGCCATGACCGCGCTCCCGAGGGAGCCACCGATGGTGCGGATGTTGGCGTTCATGCCCGAGGCGATCCCCGTCTGTTCCGGCGGGACAGCCTCGACGATGAGGTTGGACATGGCCGAGAAGGCCAGGCCGAGGCCGGAACCCAAGAGGGTGCTGGCCAAGTAGATCTCCCATCGTTGGTGGTGGGCCACGGTCAGGAGAACGAACGCGGCACAGGAGAGGGTCGAGCCGGCGACGACGGACACTTTGGAGCCGATGGACCGAGCCATGGGCCCGGCCAGCAGGCCGAAGATGAACATGGCCACCGTCAACGGCAAGAGGAACAACCCGGACTGGATGATGCTGGCCGAGAACCCATAACCGGCCGAGCTCGGGGTCTGGACGAACTCGGGGATGAAGACCAGCACCGCGTACATGCCCATGCCGAACAGGAAGGACACCAAGTTGGTGGTCCACACCGCCGGTGTGCGCATCATGCGCATGTCGACCAGCGGGTTCCTCGACCGGAGCTCGACCCTGATCCACCACCCGCACAGCACCACGGCGACGGTGGCCAGACCGATCACGGCCGGCGAGGCCCATCCCCACGAGGGCCCCTCGCTGACAGCCAGCAGCAATGCCACCAGCCAGCCCGAGAGGAGGACGGCTGCGCTCCAACTGATCCGGCCCGGGCTGCGGACGGGCGACTCGGGGACGAAGAAATGGGTCGCCACCGCGGCGACGGCGATCATGAACAACGGGATCCAGAACAGCCAGTGGTAGTTCAGGTGGGACACGATGGGACCGGCCAATACGATCCCGGCCCCGGCGGCGACGGCGACGATGGCGGCGGTGAACCCCACTCCCGTGCTCACCTTGGTCGGCGGGAACTCGTCACGGATGATGCCGAAGGCCAACGGGAGAACCCCGCCACCGACGCCCTGGATGGCACGGCCCACGATCAGCACGCCGATGGAAGTCGACATGGCGGCCACCACCGTGCCCACGCCCAAGATGACCAAGGTGGCGACCAGCATGCGCCTCTTGCCGAACATGTCTCCCAGGCGACCGAGGATCGGCGTGAAGATCGAGGCGGTCAGGAGGTAGGCGGTCAGGACCCAGGTCACGGTGCTCTGGGACGTATGGAGATCGTGCTGGATGGTGGGAAGGACGGGCAGCACCAGGGACTGCAAGAGCCCATAGGCCGTGATCCCGATGAGCAGGACGGCAAAGGTGACCTTGTAGTGGGCGCGCGCTGTGTCCAGCGATGGCGAGGTATCGATGGTCACGGGAGACTCCTTCGGCCGGGCACGTGCGACCGGAGCGGAGGGGTCGTTCCGGTTTGGGCACCGTAGCAAGAACGGAACCAGGACTCCGCATTGGTCCGACGGAGCCGGATACCCGTTGGCGTGACGGCGCCCGGTGGCTGTCCTAGCCCGGTGTCGGCCCGTCCACCGCGGTGACACCGTCAGGATCAGTCGGCTCATCGGGATACAGGACCCGTCGATGATCGTTGTAGATGGCAACGACCACCTTGAAGGCCAGGTAGGCGTAGATGACGCTGGCGAAGGCGCCGACGTCCCGGATGGCCAAGGCAACAGGGGTGGGGCCGAAGAACAACAGGATGGCCGTCACCCCCGATACGCATTGCCCAGCGACCAGCCACAGCCACATATGGAGCACCATGCGTCGTTCCCGATGACCCGGCGGCAAGCAGTCCCGCAGGGCCTGGTACGGGAACCAGAGATTGCAGACCGGGATGAACCATCCGCCCACGCCGAGCGCCGGGCTTCGGCGAGCCGGGTAGCCGAGGAAGCGGGCCGTGGTAGCCGCCCGGTTCTGCCAGACCAGGAAGAGCACGAATCCGGCAATGTTGATCAGCTCGAGAACCGGGGAGACGACCCGGTTCCAGATGGGCAGGCTGGGTTGAGGGAACGTGGTCCCCGTCCCGGGATGCTCCAGGCGGAATCGAATCTGGCTGTAATAGGTGTGGAGGCTGGGCTCGGCCAGCCAGACCAGTCCCGCCCCGATCACCACCACGGCCACGTACACCAGCAATGCCCGTTTGGCCCAGGGGGCCGAGTGGTGCTCGTTGTCGAAGGCCGGGTAGGGCGACACCGCCTGGATCGGGGGCTGGACCGGCATCGGAGGCTGGTCCGGCGTCGATGCGTGCTCGGTCCATCGTTGCCCGTCCCACCATCGCCACGCGTGTGCTCCCGAAGGGTCCGGGTACCAGCCCGGACCAGCTGTGTTCCCGTCGATAGTCACAATCGGTGCCTCTCCGCCACGATTTCCCCGAGCGTACCCGGGGACTGCCTGAGCAGTGGGCCTGTGGGCTGCGCCTGCTCAGAGAGGTTCGCCCTCGCCCAGCTCGCTGGTGGCCTCGCCGATCGCCTCGGTCTCCTCGGCCGGGGTGAGGGGTTTACCGCCGCCGTTGTCGTGCCACAGAACGGGCATCCGCCACAGCAGCACGGCCACGCCGACCACGCAGGCCAGGCCGCCAGACCACACCGCGAACTGCGCGCCACCGAGCTCGGCCGCCAGCCCCGTCTCGGCGTCACCCAGACGTGGTCCGCCGGCCACCACGGCGAAGAACGTGCCCGACAGCCGTCCCTGGAGGTGGTCGGGCACCGTCCGCTGTTGCACCGCTTGGCGGAACACGGCCGAGATCACGTCGGCTGCCCCGGCCAGAGCCAAAAGAGCCAGTCCGATCCACAGCACGGGGATGATCCCGACCAGGGCGATCGATCCACCCCACACGACTACGCAGGCGGCAATGGCTCGGCCCTGTCGCCGGAAACGCGAGCACCAGCCGGTGACGAACGAGCCGAGTAACGCCCCGGCCCCCGGTGCGGCATAGAGCAGTCCCACCACCCCGGCACCGCCACCGAACAGCTCGGTCCCGAGGGCTGGGAACACGGCCCGGGGCATACCGAAGATCATGGCGTTGAGGTCGATCAGGTATGTCGAAGCCAGCAGCCGTTGGCCCTTGAGGTGCCGGAAGCCGTCGGCCATCGACTTCAGTCCCATCGGGGTCCCTCCTCCCTCGGGTACCAGCGCCGGCAACAGCACCGCCACCACCAGGGCCACGCCGAAGGTGGCCACATCGATGCCGAACACGGCGCTCAGGCCGATCTCGGCGATGGCCACGCCGGCCACCGCCGGTCCCACCACCAGCGCCAGCTGCTGGATCATGGTCTGCAGGGCGATGGCATTGGTCACATCCTCGGGGGGAACCAGCATGGGCAGCGCCGCTCGTCGGGCCGGCCAGTCCACGCCTTGGAACGCGGCGGCTGCCGCGCTGCAGACGAAGAGCGGCCATACCGCAGGATGGGACATGGCCGCGTTCACCACCAGTCCGCCACTGGCTGCGGCCATGGCCAGCTGGGTGATGATCAAGATCTTGCGGCGATCGAGGGCGTCGGCCAAGGACCCGCCCCAGATGGCTCCGGCCAGCAAGGGCACCAGCTGTCCCAGGCCGATCAGCCCCACGATCAGGGTCGAGTGGGACAGCCGGTAGGCCTGGTAGGAGACGGCCACGATGGTGAGCTGGCTGCCCATGCCCGACACCACCTGGCCCGACCACAAGCGACGAAATTGCTTGTGTCGCCGAAGCGGGGTGATGTCGGCGAAGAAGCGGGCCACCGGGCAACGCTAGCCAGCCTGCCGCTCGGGCTGATCGAACGGTGGTGGACAGGACCGGGTCGAGGCTCTGTCGGTCCCCGCCGAGGAGACAGGGGCCGACCCGCCAGTTCTCGCCGGTCTGTACGGCACGGTGCCTTGGTTATACTTCTTCTCATGCGTTCCACGGAGGTAGCTGCGATCCGGATGCACCGGAAGGCCGACGAGCTTGCTGCTCGCGGTGCCGCACGATCGTCCGTAGCGGGCGCCTCGGCGCAAGCCGCATCCTCGTGTGACTCGAAGCTCGGTCAGGCTCTTTCGACGTAACCACCAGCCATAACAGGACTGGAACCGTCGAAGAGCCGCTTCTCTCAGAAGCGGCTCTTTTGTTTGCCCTCACTTGCCCCAGACCGGCAAGAACACCATCGATCACCGCACCGGAACACCCGGTGGAGCACCGCTTCACCGACCCGATGTACCCCGAAGTAGGACCGATCACCCCCCGAATCATCCATTGAACGGGGACAAAGAAAGTTGAACAGCATGTACGAGCGAACCGAACGAGACGAGCGACACGAAACCCATGGGGGCCAAGCCAGCTGCCACCAGACCGGTGCCCACTCGTGGAGTGCCGTCGATCCTGGCGACACCCACGACAAGGGCGAAGAGTCCCTGTGCGTGGGGGAGGCCGCCTGACCCTGGCGTCGCCTACAGGAGGCCGTGCCGCTTCAGGTTGCGCGCCGCCAGCGCGCCGGGGATGGTCGGCAGCCAGTAGGTGAGGAGCCGGTAGGACGCAGCCGCGGCCACCGCGTTCACCCGGTCCACCCCGGCGGCGGCCAGTCCCGCCACCACCAGCGCTTCGGGAGCCCCCATGGCCCCCGGGATGGGAACGGCCGACCCGACACCGCTGGCCGTCACCACCAGCACGACGGCCACGGCGATCGGAGCCCGAACGTCGAGCATGTGGAGGACGGCCACCAGTGTTCCCGCCTCCACCGCGGTGTAGAAGATCTCGCCGCCGAAGAGCGAGGCTGCTCGCCGCGGTCGCCGCAGCACGGCCACCAGATCGTGAAAGGCCCGGGCCACCGGGGGCACGACCCGGCGGTGGATGCGGCCGATCCACACCACCACGCCCACGATCAGAGCCACGACCAGCACGGCGGCCAGGATCAACCACCAGTTGGTCTGATGGCTGGCCGAGGTCAGGCTGAACTGGGACGCGCTCAGCGCTCCGGCAATGGCCGCCGCCGTCACCCCGACGATGCCCGAGGCCAACGACGAGAGGGTGAAGGCGCCCACCGCGGTGGCCGGTTTCACCCCGAAATGACCGAGGAAGCGGTTGTTCAGGGCCACGCTGCCCACCCCGTCGGGGGTGGCCACGGAGGTGAATGCCTCGGCCAGCTGGAGCTCAGTGGTCCGAGCCAGCGGGAGGGGCGGGATCACCGCCCCCCGCAGCGAGATGGCGCTGCCCACATAGGTGAGGCCGGCCAGCACCACGGCCGGCGCCGCCCATACCCAGGTCTCGGTGCGCACCCCGGAGAACTCGTTGGGCAGTTGGGCCAGGACCCACAGCATGATGACCAGGCCGACAAAGGTGAATACCGCCGTCAACGCCCCGGCGGCGCGCGTCCACCGCTGCGACTTGGGCTTGGTGTCCGGGATGGTGCCGGAGGCTACGTCACTCACTGTGCGCTCGGTTCCTGTCGCTCGAACTGGATCCGGTAGAGCTCGGCGTACATGCCGCCGGCCGCCAGCAACTGGTCGTGATGACCGTGCTCCACGATACGGCCGTGATCGAGGACCAGAATCTGGTCAGCCTCGCGCACCGTCGACAGCCGATGGGCGATGACCAGGGACGTGCGCCCGGAAAGGGCGGTGCGCAGGGCCGCTTGGACCGCTGCTTCCGATTCCGAGTCCAAGTGGGCGGTGGCTTCGTCCAGCACCACCACCTCGGGAGCTTTCAACAACAGGCGGGCGATGGCCAGCCGCTGCTTCTCGCCACCGGACAGGCGGTAGCCGCGATCGCCCACCACGGTGTCCACGCCATCGGGCAGGGTGTTGACCATGTCCAGGATCTGGGCGCCACGCATCGACTCGACGAGCTCCTCATCGGTGGACCCCGGTCGGGCATAGAGGAGGTTGTCCCGGATGCTCTCGTGGAACATGTGGGCGTCCTGGGTCACCACGCCGACGGTGTCCGACAGGGATAGGAAGGTGGCATCGCGCACATCGAGCCCGTTGATGCGGACGGCGCCGGATCGAACGTCGTACAGGCGGGAGACCAGATGGCTGATGGTCGTCTTTCCCGCTCCCGAGGGGCCCACCAGCGCCACCAGTTGCCCGGGCTCGGCCGAGAAGCTGACGTCGAACAGCACCTGTTGGGATGGAGTGGCGTCCAGCACGGCCACCGACTCGAGCGAGGCCAGGGACACCTCCTCGGCGGTGGGATAGCGGAAGTCGACGTGGTCGAACTCGACCCGGGCCGGCCCGGGGGGAACCGAGGTGGCATCGGGCTTCTCGTCGATCATGGGCGGGAGATCGAGCACTTCGAACACCCGGTCGAACGAGACCAACGCGGTCATGACGTCCACCTGGACGTTGGACAACGCGGTCAAGGGCCCGTACAACCGGGTCAGGTACAAGGCCAGGGCCACGACCGTCCCCGTGCTGAGGGCGCCCTCGGCAGCCTGGACACCACCCCAGCCGTAGACGAGGGCGGTGGCGAGGGCGGCGGTGAGCGTCAGCGCGGCGATGAAGAAGCGGGCGTACATGGCCTGGGTCACGCCGATGTCCCTGACCCGGCCCGCCTTGTCCTCGAAGGACCTGCGCTCCTGGCTCGGACGGCCGAACAGCTTCACCAGCAAGGCCCCCGACACGTTGAACCGCTCGGTCATGGTCGTGTTCATCTGGGCGTTGAGCCCGTAGGACTCCCGGGTGATCGACGACAGCCGGCGTCCCACCCGACGGGCGGGGATGACGAAGACGGGAAGGATGATCAAGCTCAACAAGGTGATCTGCCATGACAGGAAGAACATGGCCACGAGCACCAGGGCCACGCTCACCAGGTTGGAGACCACCGAGGACAACGTGTCGGTGAACGCCTGCTGGGCTCCGAGCACGTCGTTGTTCAACCGGCTGATCAGGGCACCAGTCTGGGTCCGGGTGAAAAAGGCGATCGGCATCCGGCCGATGTGGGCGAACACCTGCGAGCGCATGTCGTAGATGAGCCCCTCGCCCACTTTGGCCGACACCCATCGCTCGGCGATGGAGAGCCCGGCGCCGACGATGGCCAGTCCCGCGGCCAGCAGGGCCAGGCCGACGATCAAACCGGTGCGGTGGTGGGGGATGCCGTTGATGATGGCCCCGAAGATGAGCGGGTTGGCCACGCCGATGACGGCATCGACGACGATCAGCACGAGGAACAGCAACAAGATGGTGCGGTAGGGCTTGGCGAAACGGAACATCCGCTTGGCCGTGCCCTTGGTCACTCGGACCTGGGTGATCGAGTCGTCGCGTCGGAGCGAGCGCATCACCCCGCCGAATTGGCCGCCGCCTCCTGGTCCTGGGCTCATCAACCCTCTCCTCGATCGGGTACCCGGCTACCGGTAGGTGTCGGCATCGCGGAGCGTATCGGGACTGCCCGGCCGACCTGAACGGGACGGAGCAGGCGAGGGCGATCAGCGGCTAGCGCCGGGGTGGGCGCGGGAGCCCGAGGACCCGCTCCCCGATGACGTTGCGCTGGATCTCGTTGGTCCCGGCCCAGATGGACGAGGCCTGGTAATAGAGCCACGACCGCTGCCACTGGCCGTCACCGGGATTGCCCTCTGCCCCCTTCCACAGGGGAGCGGCGTCACCGACCACGGCCATGGCCGTGTCGTGGAAGCGCTTGGACATCTCGCTCCAGTACAGCTTCAGCGCGCTGCCCTCCGGTCCGGGGTCGAGCCCGCGGGACAGGCGGCTGACGCTGCGCAGGTTGTGGAGCTGGAAGATGCGGATCTCCACGTAGGCCTGGGCCAGCGCACTTCGCAAGCGCCGCTCGTCGAAAGCGCCGTTGGTCTCGGCCAGACGGAGCAGCTCCTCCAACAGCTGCATGTGGATGACCAGCTGGCGAGGATTGACGCCCCGTTCGTGCGAGAGGGTGGAGTTGGCCACGCGCCAGCCCTCGTGCTCGGGCCCGATCAGGCGGTCGTCGGGCACGAACACGTCGTTGAGGAACACCTCGTTGAACTCGGCCTCGCCGGTCAGCTGGACGAGGGGTCGCACCTCGACCCCGGGATGGTGCATGTCGACGACCAGATAGGAGATGCCCTTGTGCTTGGGCACGTCGGGATCGGTGCGGGCCAGGCAGACCCCCCAGTCGGCGAACTGGGCGTAGCTGGTCCAAACCTTCTGGCCGTTGACCAGCCATCCGCCCGCTACCGGCGTGGCCCGGGTCGAGACGCCGGCCAGGTCGCTTCCCGCACCGGGCTCGCTGAACAGCTGGCACCACAGATCCTCTGCCGTGCGGATACGGGACAGCCAGCGGTCTTTCTGGTCGTCGGTTCCGTGAGCCAGCAAGGTGGGCGCGGCCAGATTGAGCCCGATGCGACCGACCATCTCGGGGGCCCGGGCCCGGGCCAGTTCTTCTTGCAGGATGAAGTGCTCGTTGGGACCGGCACCCCGCCCGCCGTAAGCCACCGGCCAGGCCACACCCACCCATCCCCCTGAAGCCAGGGACGCCTGCCAGCGGCGAAGGAACGCCACCTCCTCGCCCAGATCCTCGAAGCGCGGCGGGAGCCCATGCCCGTAATCCCACGGCAGGTTCTCCATCAGCCAGGCCCGGACCTCGGCCCGAAAGGCCTGCTGTTCAGGGGTGGGAGTCAGGTCCACGGCGTCAGCTTGGCATAACTCGTCGCAGTACCATGCCGCCATGGATTTCGAACTGTCGGAGGATCAGCTGGCCCTGCAGGCGGCGGCTCGGAGCCTGCTCGACGACAGGGCGGACTCCCAACGGGTACGGGCTCACCTCTCGTCGGGCCAGCCCTTCGATGCCGGCCTGTGGCAGGCCATGGCCGAACAGGGATGGTTGGGAGTGGCGCTTCCCGAGTCCCGGGGTGGGATCGGTATGACCTGGGTGGAGGCGGCCGTGCTCTTGGAGGAGATCGGCCGGCACACCGCACCGGTGCCCTTCCTGCCCAGCCTCCTGGCTCTCACCGTGCTGGCGTCGGCTGAGCGCGGCCCCACCGATTGGCTGGCTGACCTGGCCGGCGGCGAGCGCATCGGCTGCGTGGGCTGGAACAAGGATCCCGAGGCGGTGACGGCGGCCGACTCCGGTGGTCAGTGGCGCCTGTCGGGGCGGGTAGGACCGGTCGAGGGTGCCGCCGTGGCCGACGTGGCCGTGGTGGCCACCTCCAGCGGTGCCTTCGCCGTCGATCTGGCCTCGGTCGGGCGCCCTTCGCCCGAACCGGCCATGGATGGCACCCGGGTTCTGTCCTGGCTGACCTTCGACGACACCCCGGCAACCCTCCTGGAGGGCGATGACCTGGCCGTCGACCTGCTCGACCGGGGTGCGGTGGGAGCGGCGGCCGAGTTGTTGGGCGGCGCGACGCGGGTGCTGGAGATGGCGGCCCAGTACGCCAAGGACCGCGTGCAGTTCGACCAGCCCATCGGAAGCTTCCAAGCGGTCAAGCATCGCTGCGCCGACATGGTGGTCGACGTGGAGGGGATGCGCTCGAGCACCTGGTACGCGGCGTGGGCTATCGCCGCCGGGGAGCCCGACGCATCCATTGCCGCGTCAACGGCCAAGGTGTGGTGCTCGGACGCAGCCAAGCGGGTCATGGCCTCCGGCCTGCAGGTGCACGGGGGCATCGGGTTCACCTGGGAGCATGATCTCCACCTCTATATGAAGCGCTCACAGTTCGCCGGGCTCAGCTATGGCGATGCCGCCTTCCATCGCGATCGGGTGGCCGAGATGCTCCGCGCCCGTCTGGTCAGCGGCGTCGGCGTCTTCTAGGCGTTCATGGGGTGAACCCGCCGGGGGTCTTGCCGTCGGACAGGGCGCGGCGGCGGGTGATCCGCCAACGACCGTCACGCTCCTCGTAGTCGTCGAGGTAGCGGCCCCAGTGGTCGAGACCGTGGGCCATGATGACGGCGTAATAGCTCCTGCCCGTGGCGTGGGTGGCATCGACCAGGTCGATCTGATGGGTGGTTACGAAGTGGCGGATGTGATGGGGGGTATGCGTAGCGGCTGCCGCATCGTCCCACCCGGCCTTGGTCCCGATGAAGATGGTGGCGATCTCCTCGACACCCTCGTACCGCCGGACCTCGCCGCTGGTCCCGACGAGCTCCATGACGCCATCGTCGGCGAACAGGGCCAGCATCTGCTCGAAGCGCCCCGAGTCGCCGTTGGCGTTGTAGCGGGCCACCAGGTCCCGGATGCTCTCTCGGGCCACGAGCTCCCAAAGTTCCACGACCGCTCCTAGCGGGCCAGGGCCCGGATGGGACTCAGAGGACCACGCCCTTGATCTTCAGGTCCATGATGGCGTCCATGTCCAGGCCCAGCTCACCCAGGACTTCGTCGGTGTGCTCGCCGTGCTCGGGGCCCCGGATGAGGTCGGGCGGGGTCTCGTTGAACTGGAGAGGGGAGGGCACCATGCGGAACACCGTTCCCGACGTGGCCTCTACCTCCCGGATGTACCCGTTGGCCAAAGCCTGGGGATCTTCCAGCAGCTCGCTCGGGGTCTGGACCGGGGCCCAGACGCCCTTGGTGTCCAACAGGATCTTCTTCCACTCGGCGAAGTCGCGCTGGGCGAACATCTCGTCCAGCAATCCCACACACTCCGAGGAGTTCTGGGCCCGGGCCGCGGCGTCGATGAACCGGGGGTCTTCGGCCAACTCGGGCCGGCCCATCACGGTGACCAGGTCACCCCAGTAGCGGTCGGACTCCAACATGACGAGCGAGAGGAAGCGACCGTCTTTGGTCTTGTACATATTGACGATGGGGTTGGGCACCTTGGTGCGGTCGCCCTTGGGCATCCGGTCGATGCCGAACAGCCCGGCGGCCAACGAGGAGGCGCCGGTGGCCCACATGGCCGTGGCCAGCAGCGAGTTGTCCACCACGACCGCCTCACCGGTGCGCTGGCGGTGGAAGAGCGCAGCCGAGATGCCCCCGGCAATGGTGAGCCCCCCGATCACGTCGCCGAAGGCGGGCCCGGGCTGCATGATGGGGTAGCTGCCGTCGTCGGGATCGGAGATGATGTCGGCTGCGCCGCCCCGTCCCCAGAAGGTGCATCCGTCATAGCCGCCCCGCTCGGACTCGGGGCCCCGCTGGCCGTGTCCCGAGCCCCGGACATAGATGATGTCGGGGTTGGCCGCCCGGATGTCGGCCACGTCGACGTGGAGCTTGGCTCGGGCCTGGGGCCGGAAGTTGGTCACGAACACATCGGCCGTGGCCACCATCTGCAACAACAGGGCATGACCTTCCTCGGTCTTGAGGTCCAATCCGACCGAGCGCTTGCCCCGGTTGGGCAGCTCCATCATGTGGGCCACCCCGCCGGGGCCGGTGGGTACGAGGCCCGAGGCGGCCAGGCCCCGCTGGGGGTCGCCGCTCTCGGGGTGCTCGATCTTGATGACGTCGGCCCCCCACTCGGCCAGGACGGCCCCGGCCACGGGCACATAGGTCCACGAGGCCAACTCGACCACTCGGATACCGCTCATGATTCCCACTGGATGTTCTCCCTCTTCGTACTGCTCGTTCGTACTGCTCGTTCGTGCGGGGCCACATCGCCTAGGCGCTCGAGCCGGTGCCCCCTCGTCCGCCTCGGCCCGCCAACCCTAAACCGCGTTTGCCGGCGTGTCCCAGTTGAGTCGGCTCGATGGCGCCGGCCTGCTCGGATCGGTTCAGTCCTGCAGGCTGATGCAGTCCTCCGGGCAGTTGTCCACTGCCACCTGGGCTTGCCTGACCTGGTCGGCCGAGACCTCGGCGCCGGGGTCTCGCAGGAGGCTGTGACCCTGGTCATCGCTGTCGAAGAGCTCGGGGACGAGTGAATAACAGCGGCCATGACCAGTGCAGCGTTCCTCATCGATGACGATCTTCACGGTCGGTCATCCTACCCGTGGACCTTCAGCCGAGCACAGCTGTGCTCTGGATCGGGGGTCTCGCTGGTACTGTGCATGTCGAGCACCCGGGATCGGCCCGGAATGCGAGCAACGCACGAGAAGGCCTGGCCCGGTGGTCAGGCCCGCTGCCGGGGGGTCGTCACCTCTCGCCGGAGAGGAGCAACCATGCCTGACGCCGTGATCGTCTCAGCAGTTCGAACCGCCATCGGCACCGCCCGCAAGGGAACCTTGAGCGAGACCGAGGCCTCGGTGCTGGCTCAGCCGGTGATCGAAGAGGCCCTGTCTCGCACCGGGCTCGCCCCCACCGACATCGACGACCTGATCCTGGCCGAATCCCTCTATGGCGGTGGTGTGGTGGCCCGCTATGTGGCCGTGGTGGCGGGCATGGACAGCGTCCCTGGTCTGGCCCACAACCGGCATTGCGCCTCGGGCCTGGCCGCGGTGCAGACCGCCTCGGCCTCCATCATGGCCGGCATGGACGAAGCCGTCATCGCCGGTGGGGTCCAGGCCTCGTCCCTGTCGCCCCGGGACAAGCGTCGGGTGGCCGGTACTGACGACTGGGAGGACTGGATGTCCCTTTCCCATCCCGACAGCGCCGAGGCTCCCGCTCTGGACATGTCCATCACCGTCGGGTGGAACACGGCCCAGCGGGTCGGGGCCAGCCGCGAGGACCTGGACGCTTGGGCCCTCCGGTCCCACGACCGGGCCATCGCCGCCATCGACGAGGGCCGGTTCGCCCAAGAGATCGTGCCCATCAAGGTGACCACCAGAGATGGCTCGGTCGTGGTCTTCGACACCGACGAGCACCCCCGGCGGGGCTCGACCATGGAGAAGCTGGCCTCGCTCAAGCCCCTCCACCCCGAGATCGAGGACTTCTCCATCACCGCCGGCAACTCGTCGGGGATCAACGACGCCGCCTCGGCCCTGGTCGTCACGTCCGACGCCTTCGCCCGAGATCACGGTCTTGCCGCCCTGGCCACGGTGCGCTCGTGGGCCTCGGTCGGGGTGGAGCCCAAAGAGACGGGCATGGCCCCCACCCTCGCCATCCCCAAGGCCTTGGAGCGGGCGGGGTTGTCCCTTGCTGACGTCGACCTCTACGAGATCAACGAGGCCTTTGCCTCGGTCCCCGTCGCCTGTGTCCGGGTCCTCGACCTCGACGAGGACATCATCAACATCTCGGGCAGCGGCTGCAGCCTGGGCCATCCCATCGCCGCCACCGGGGCCCGGATGCTCACCACCCTCATCTACGACCTGGCCCGCAAGGGCGGGGGCATCGGGGTGGCCGCCATGTGCGCCGGCGGGGGCATGGGCTCGGCCACGGTGATCGAGGTCGCTCCCGGCTGAGAGGGCCGGGCCGCACAGTTGATCGTTATCTCGGGGGGACGGCAATGAGCTTTCTGGACGACCGGGCGGGCCTGGACGGGCGCGTGGCCATCGTGGTGGGCGGGGGCGGCGGCCTGGGCCAAGCCTGCGCCACCGATCTCGGCGGCGCAGGGATGCGCCTGGCCCTGTGCGACAAGGACGCCGCCGCTCTGGAGTCCACCGCCTCGGCCATCGCCGATGCGGGTGCAGAGGTCATGACCGGGGAGCTCGACGCTCGAGACCCCGAGGCGCTGGCCGCTTTCTTCGCCCAGGTCGACGGGCACTTCGGGGGCCGCCTCGACGTGCTGGTCAACGTGGTGGGGGGCACCTTCCATCAGTCCTTCGAGGAGTCGAGCCCGAGGGGATGGGACGCCCTGATCCGGACCAACTTCACCTGGCTCCTGCATTCCACCCAGATGGCCATCCCCCGCATGAGCCCCGGCGGGGGAAGCATCATCAACATCACCTCCATCGAGGGCCATCGCGCCGCTCCCGGATACGCCGTCTATGCCGCCATGAAGGCCGGGGTGACCAGCCTGACCCGGACCCTGGCCGTCGAGCTCGCCCCTCGGAACATCCGCATCAACACCATCGCCCCCGATTACATCCCGAGCCCGGGGCTGCAATCGATGGTGGTGGGCAGCGAAGAGACGAGGGACTTGCACCACCGCATCGGCACGCCGATGGGACGCGAGGGTAACTTCGAGGACGCCGGGGGCTGCGCCCTGTTCCTGGCCTCCAACCTGTCGTCGTTCGTGACGGGGACCACCTTGCATCCCGACGGGGGCGCCATCGCCTCGTCCGGCTGGTTCAACTGGCCCGACGCCGGGTTCTTGAACCATCCACCCGAGAGCGTGCTCGAGCAGCTGCTCGAGTCCTAAACGGTCAGGCGTCCTACCGCAGCGGAGCGACGCGGGCGGTGACCAGTGCGGCCAGCCGGTTGTCCATGCCCACGTCTCGCACCTCGGCCCGCACCAGCCCGGCACCGAGCGAGACGGCGGTGGCCCGGCCGGGTCCCTGCCGCACCGCGCTCAGGTACCGGGTATCGAGGTCGAGCACCGGATGCCCCGTGAGCGACTCGGCGGCCAGCTCGCCCAGCAGGGCCACCGCACCCCCTTGCAGCGTGCCCGAAGCCTGCTGGAGAAAGGGCCCGTGCTCGATTTCGGTGACCCCGGGCTCGTCGACCTTCATGCCGATGTAGTCGGGGAACGAGATGGGCATGGAACCGGTGGTCCGCATGCCCCGGATCAAGGGCGGGGCCGCGTCCTGAGGACGGGGCGAGGCCATGAAGGTGACGTAACTGTGGGCCACCAGCTCGTGGCTGGCCGGGTCGGAGAAACGGACCTCGGCGGCCACTGTGCTGCGCCCCATCTTCACGATCTGGCCTGCGAGCGCCAACCGGTCACCGCATCGATCGGACACGATGCGCACGGCGATGTCGAGGGTCACGGCCAGCCGGGGTGTGGTGGCCAGGCAGGCGGGAACCCCGGCCACGCAGTCGGCGATAGTGGCCAGGACCGAGGGGCGGGGGAGGGATGAGCCCGTCGACCGCAAGGCATCGGTGATGGTGGCATCCCCGGTCATGGTCATCCCGTCCTCCGACATGTCGAAGCCGAAGCCGAGATCGTTCACGAACATCGTCCGACCCTCTCGGGCGAGGGTGGCCGGGACCGGCTCCGGGCTGGGATCTGCGTCGAGTCTGGTCATGGCCGGGGGAGGTTAGCGGGCTCCCCGCCGGACTCAGACGACACCGGCCGAGGTGAGGTCGACGAGCTCGTCGGCAGTGAGCCCGAGCAGATCGCACCACACCTCCCGGTTGTGCTGCCCCAGGGCCGGCGCCGGCGCCGGGGTCGCCGGGGCCTTGCCGTCCAGGCGGGGAAAGGGGGCCTGCTGGCGGAGGGGACCGGCGACGGGGTCGTCGACGGTGACGATGTCCCCCCGCGCCGCCACGTGGGGATCGGCCAGGATGTCGGCGGCGTCGTAGATGGTGCCTACGGGCACGCCGTGCTCGATGCAACGCGCCTCGACCTCCTCGGACGACAGGGCACCGGCCCAGTCGGCCACCACGCCGTTGATCTCGTCGGAGCCGGCGGCTCGTTGGGCCAGCGTCGACCATCGGGGGTCCTCGACCAGGTCGGGACGGCCCATGGCCGCGCACAGTCGGGCGAAGTTGGCATCGGATCCGGCCACGATGCAGACGTAGCGGCCATCGGCGGTGAGGTAGTTGTCGAGAGGAGCCGAGTTGGGCAACCGGTTCCCCTCCCGTCCCCGGGTCAGCCCCAGCCGGTCCTGCCCGGCGATGGTCCATTCCAGGATGCGCAGGATGGACCCGTACAGGGGGGCGTCGATCACGCCCCCGCGACCGGTCCCTCCGTCGGGTCGGTCGCGCCGGTAGAGCGCGGCGGTCACCGCTTCGGCGGCGAACACGCCGGTGAGGTAGTCCGAGACGGTGACCCCGGGGCGGACGGGGGGGCGGTCGGGATACCCGGTCAGGTTGAGCAGGCCCCCGAAGGCGATGCCCATACGGTCCAGGCCCGGTCGCCGGGCGTTGGGGCCGTCCTGGCCGAACACGCTGATCCGGGCCCAGACCACGCGCCGATCACACTCGGCCGGCCCGATGCCCCAGGCTTCCAACGTGCCCGGTCGGAAGTTTTCGCACACCACATCGGCGTGGGCCGCCAGCCGTCGGAACAGGTCCTGGCCCTGAGCCTGACGGAGGTCGAGGGTCACTCCCTTTCGGCCGCGCCCTTCCACCGCCCACCAGAGGGAGTAGTCATCGGAGCCGTCATCGGTGGGGGCGAAGGGGCCGATGGTGCGCATGAAGTCCCCGCCGCGCGGGTCCTCGACCTTGATGACCTCGGCCCCCATCTCGCCCAGCAGGCCCGCACAGAACGGCGCACTGATGCGGGTGCCCACGTCGATCACCCGCAGGCCGGCGAGGGGAAGGGGATCCTCAGCCATCTCGGTGCTCGGAAAAAACCTCCTGCATCGACGACTTCGTCTTGCGGGCGGCCAAGGCATCGAGTGCGGTCGACGTGTTGTGCATCCAGTGGTGGGCCATGAAGTGGTACTTCCAGGACTCCTCTTTTCCCATGAGGGTGGCCGAGTTGTTGATGGTGTCCTTCACCACCTGGGCCGTGGTCGGAGGAACCAGGGCCACTCGGTCGGCCAGTTCCCGGGTGCGCTCGGCCAGGTCGGCCGCGGGCACGACCCGATTGACCAGGCCCAGTCGCCATGCCTCCTGGGCGTCGATGGTCTCGCCCGTCCACAAGAACTCCTTGGCCTTGCGGATGCCCAGCTCCCACGGCTCGACCAGCAGCTCCACCCCGGCCCCGGTCATCCGCAGCACGGGGTTGGAGAAGGTGGCGTCATCGGCGGCCACGATCAGGTCGCACATGCAGGCCAACATGAGGCCCGCGGCCACCGTCGCTCCCTGGACCCGGGCGATGGTGGGCTTCCGGAAGGAGTAGAGGCGCTTGCAGCGCTCGTAGTACATGGTCTGCTCGTGGCGGAACTTCCCTTCCGGCGTGTCGCGCATGGCCACCCAGGGATCGACGTCGGCGTCGGACCCGATGACCAGTGCCTTCAGGTCGTGGCCGGCGGAGAAGTGCTTACCCGCGCCGGCCAGGACGACGACTCGAACCTCGTCATCGGCGTCGGCCACATCGAGGAAATGGTCGATGCCGTCGATGACCGCAGTGTTCTGGGCGTTGGCCACCTCGGGTCGGTTCATGGTGATGGTGGCCACGTGCCCGACCACCTCGTAGACAACCGCTTCCTCGCTCATGCCCCTCTCCTTCTCCTGTCGGGTTCGGGTCGTGGGCTTGCGTGCACCCGTCGCGCCCCGGGCCCTGCCGGGAGGAGCGCGCCGTGGTGGGCCCGTTCCCCGATGACGTTAGGCCAGATTGGTCGACCGTCCGCGCCCGGAGAACGTCAGGTTTCGGATCCGGGGGCCATTGGCTAGAGTCGCCTCCATCAGTCTCGGACCTGGGGCTCGTTCGCGTCGTGCTGTGGGGGATGTCTTGTCGGTGATCATCGATCTGTGGGCCAATGCCATGTCGACCAGGGCGGCCCAGGCCTTTCTGGGCCAAGAGGGGTTCGGCCACATCGAGGGCTTCTTCGGCAGCGAGGTCCAAGAGGGCATGACCGAGGCCGGCCTGGTGGCCGAGATGGATCGGGTGGGAGTGGACAAGGCTCTGCTCAGCACCGCCCTGTCCACCGTGGACGAGCCCAGGATGGCCTTCGTGGCCGAGCACCGCGACCGGCTGTTGGTGGCCGCATCGGCCGACGACGTGGAACACCCCCGGAAACAGAGCGCCGATGTACGGGCCCGGGCCACCGACGGGATCCTCGACGCCGTCCGGGTGTCGCCCTTGGTCCAGCAGTACCCGCTGAACCACGCCCTCTACTACCCGCTGTATGCCACCTGCGAGGAGCTCGGCCTTCCCGTCTCCATCAACATCGGGATCCCGGGACCGCGGGTGCGCTCCCGGTGCCAGGATCCCGTCCTGCTCGAGGACGTGCTCATCGACTTCCCCGACCTGGTGATCATCGGGGCGCACATGGGGCATCCCTACGAGGACCTCCTGATCGAGTACATGCTGAAGTGGCCGAACCTCTACCTGTCCAACTCGGCCTACTCGGCCAAGTACATGCACCCAGGCCTGGTGAAGTTCATGGGCTCGAGTCGGGGCCGGGGACGGGTGCTGTTCGCCTCCGACCATCCCTTCCTGCCCATGGAGCGGGCACTGGCGGCGGCGCGCCAACTGCCGCTCGAGTCCGAGGCCATGAACGACTTCCTGGGGGACGCCGCCGCCCGCATCCTCGAGGGTCGCGCTGGTGGCTGAGCTGCTGCCCGATCAGCTGCGGCTGATGGCCTCGGCCTACCCCGACGAGGTCGGCTACCGGAACCTGGACAGCGGAGGATCGATCACCTTCGGCCACTGGGACCGGCAGTCCAACCGCCTGGCCCGAGGGCTGGCGGCCAAAGGGGTGGCCAAGGGCGATCGGGTGGCCATCTATCTCGAGGCCGACCAGATCCTGGACTGGATCGTGGCCTACAGCGCGGTGCACAAGCTCGGTGCGGTGGCGGTGCCGACCAACAATCGGCTGTCGGCTCCCGAGGTCCGGGCCATCTTCGAGCACGCCGAGGTCACCGCCATCGTCACCAGCGGCGTGTATGCCGAGACCATCACCCCCCTCCTCGGTTCGCTGCCCACCTTGTCGGTCGTGGCCGTGGCCGGACCGGTGCCCATCGAGGGCTGTCTCGACCTCGAAGAGGTAAAGAGCCCCGACGACGGGATGATCCAGGAACCGACCACCGAGGACGACCTGGCCGACATCATGTACACGTCGGGGACCACGGGCCGAGCAAAGGGTGTCGCCGTCCGGCATGGGGTCATCTCCATGCTGCCCAACGCCGTCCCCGAGTGGCGGGGGACCGGTTGGCTCACCGCCTCACCGGTGTTCACCTTTGCCGGACTGGGTTTCATCCACAATCCCATGAAGCTGGGGATGACCGCCCTCTACCTGCCCAAGTTCGACATCGGGCAGTGGCTCGAAGCGGTCGAGCGCGAGCGGCCCACGGCCACGTTCGTGGTGCCGGCCATGGCCCAGCTGCTGATCCATGACCCGAGGTTCGAACAGGCCGACCTGTCCAGCCTGCAGATGGTCACGTTGGGCAGCGCACCGCTGGCTCCCGACACCCTTCGCCGCCTGCAGGAGGCCGTGCCCGACGCCGCCGTGCTCAACAGCTACGGCCAGACCGAGGGGGGCTACGCCACGTTCACCATGGACCCCGAGGCCTCGCGGACCCGCCCGGGTGCGGTGGGCAAACCCCGGCCCCCGGTCGAGGTCCGGATGGTCGACGACGACGGTACCGACGTGGCCGTCGGCGAGGTGGGCGAGGTCACCACCCGGTACCCGGGAAAGCACCGGGAGTACTACAAGGACCCCGAGGCCACTGCGGCCATGTGGGAAGGAGGCTGGCTCCACAGCGGCGATCTGGGCTACCTGGACGCAGACGGCTATCTCTATATCGTGGGCCGGAAGAAGGAGATGATCATCCGAGGGGGGATGAACGTCTACGCCAACGACGTCGAGGCCGTGCTCTACGCCCACCCGGCCGTCCTGGAAGCGGCGGTGGTCGGCGTTCCCCACGACGTGCTGGGCGAGGACGTCGCCGCCTTCGTGGCCCTGCGCCCCGGCGAGGTGCTGTCGGCCGACGAGCTCCGGGAATTCGCGGCCGAGCGCGTGGCCGGCTACAAGGTGCCCCGTCAGATCACCTACCTGGCCGAGCTGCCCAGGAACGCCGGCGGCAAGGTGCTCAAGCGCCAGTTGGTAGCCGATCACGGCGCAGAGGCGACGACGGTGCGGGGCTAGGACCCCCAGTACGAAGCGGCACAGCACGGGACAGACAGGCAGACAGCACACAGCGACAACGGCATGCATGCGAGAGCGTGCATCAGAGGAGGATGCATGCAAGACCACCGATTCGATTTCGTGGTGGACGGGACACCCGAAGAGGTCTGGGACGTGATCTGGGCGCGCACGCGTACGGGGATCGAGACGGACACGGTCAAGATCGAGATCTTCCACCAGGGTGACGAGGAAGGCAACGGTCTGGTCCGGCACTGTTACTTTCCCGTCCCCAAGTACCTCCTGTCCGGGGGCAAGGCACAGTCGTGGGAGTGGATCACCGAGGCGAAGCGTCCGGTGTCCTGGCGCTACGACGCCATCGGAAAGCCGCTCTGGTCCAAGGCGTCGGGCTGGACGAAGCTGGAGGATCTGGGAGAGGGAAAGACCCGCGTGTACTTCCGGGAGACCTACGACGTCTTCAACCCGCTCATGCGGGTGCTGTTGGAGAAGCGGGTGCACGACTTCATCTCCAAGGACAACGACCGCCTGATCGAGGCCTCGCTGCGCGCCTCGCTGCGCAAGCTCCACGGGGCCAAGGACGGCGTGGCCTGAGGGATTGGTCGCCCCCGGCGAGGACCACAGGCCGCCGCCAACCGCTCAGGGCCGGGGCACGTCGGCCCAGGCCAGTTCCTTGTCCACCCGAACGTCCCCCGGTAGCCCGAGTGCCCGTTCGGCCAGGATGTTCTTCATGATCTCGGTCGTCCCCCCCTCGATGGAGTTGGCCCGGCTGCGGAGGAAGGCCTGTTGCCGGCTGGGGGCCTCGGAGCTCCGCTGGGAGCGAATCTTCCGGTAGCCGGCGGGGTACAGAGTGCCTTCCATGCCCAGCAGGTCGATGGTGAGGGAGTGAATGTCCTGCATCAACTCGGTGTGGGCCAGCTTGCCGATCGATCCTTCCGGGCCCGGGGTGCCGGTCGATCGGCCCACGGTGGCCCGGAGGTTGGTCAACCGCAGCACCTCGGCCCGAGCCCACAGGGCAGCCACCCGTTGGCGGACCGGGCCGTTGCCCCCTCGCTCTCGGTAGAGCTCGACAAGTGGGGCGATGGCCCCTTTGCCCTGCTTGGCCACGCCTCCGCCGATGAGCACCCGCTCGTTCATGAGCGTGGTCAGCCCCACTCGCCAACCGTCCCCCACGTCGCCGACCCGGTCGGAGTCGGCGATGTGGAGCTCGGTGAGGAAGACCTCGTTGAACTCGGCATCCCCGGTCATCTGGAACAGAGGCCGAACGTCCACTTCGGCGGCGGACATGTCGACCACGAAATAGGTAAGGCCCTTGTGCTTGGGCACGTCGGGATTGGTGCGGGCCAACAAGATGCCGTAGTCGGCCAGATGGCCCAACGAGGTCCACACCTTCTGGCCGTTCACCACCCATTCGTCCCCGTCGCGCACGGCCCGGGTGGACAGGCCGGCCAGGTCGGACCCGCTGCCCGGCTCGCTGAACAGCTGGCACCACACCTCTTCCCCGGTGAACAGAGGACGGAGATACCGGGCCCGCTGGGCGTCGGTCCCATGGGTGGCCAGCGTGGGCGCGGCCATGCCCACCCCGATGGGGTTGACCGAGGAGGACGAGGGGGCGCCGGCCGCTCCCAGTCGGGCCTCGACCAAGGACTGGACGCGGGGGCTCAGGCCCAGGCCACCACAGCCCGGCGGGAAATGAACGGCAGCAAGGCCCAGATCGAACCGAGCGCCGAGAAACGTGCGTTGGTCGGTGGTGGCCGGGGGGTGCTCGTCCAGGAGCTGGGTGATCAGCTTCTCGATGAGCGCTGTCGTGTCGGTCTCGATATCGATCACCATGGTCGCCCTCTTCTGTGCTCGTGGTCTCGGAGGTCCCGTCCGGCTGGATGGACTGCGAGCGCCCCCGATGATGCTGGCACATGATGCCTCACACCCGCCTGGCGTACACGGGTGTTTTCCGAGCAGCTATCGTGCCCTGACGGGGAGTCGGCCATTTGTGGTCGGCACGTATGTATTCGCTGGGGAATGCATGCCGGTTGCGGCCACCTCACCCTGACAGGGCCGGTTGGAATCCGTTTCGAGCAGATCCGACGGCACGGGGACAACTTTCGATGAGGAGACAGGGATGAGCGTGGACACGCCGGCGGCATCAGACGAGGTGGCGCCCGAGGAGGACGTGAGCCTCTGGGGTGACAACGTCCAAGCGGACTGGGAGAAGATGCGCACCGGCCCCGCCGTCCTGGACTTCGGCAGCGTGTCCATGATGACCAGCCCCACCGCCATCGACGAGTTCATGCACAATCCCGAGCTGGTGTCGTCCAATCCCGAGGCCCAGTACCTCGGTTCGGAGACGGGGCTGATCCCGCTGCAGGTGGACCCGCCCGAGCATCGCCGCTACCGCCGGATGCTCGACCCGCTGTTCACCCCGCCCAAGATGGCCAAGCTGGAGGGCGAGGTGGCGGTGCTGGTGAACCAGTGCATCGACCAGTTCATCGAGCGGGGCAGCTGTGACCTGGCCGCCGAGTTCGCCCTGCCTATCCCCTCGGGAACCTTCCTCCACCTGTTGGGCTTGCCGCTCGACCGGCTCGACGAATTCCTGGCCGTGAAGGACGATCTCATCCGCCCGCCGGGCGAGGGTGGCGCCGAGGCGGACGCGGCCCGGACCAAGGCGGCCGAGTGGGTGTTCGAGCTCTTCGGCGAGGCCCTCGACCGCAGAGTGGCGGAACCGACCGACGACATCCTGGGCCACCTCTCCCGGTTGGAGCTGGCCGGCGAGCTGACCCGTGACCAGACGCTGAACATCTCGCTGTTGCAGTTGATGGCCGGCCTGGACACGGTCACGGCCAGCCTCGAGTGCTTCTTCTCCTTCCTGGCCCGGAGTCCCGAGCACCAGCGGCAGCTGGTGGAGGATCCTGCCCTCCAGCCCAAGGCGGTGGAGGAGCTCCTGCGCTGGATGTGCCCCGTGCCCACCGTCATCCGGGTGACCACGGCCGACACCGAGATCGAGGGATGCCCGGTCAGCTCGGGGACGAGGATGGCGGTGCTGTTGGCCACGACCAACATCGACCCCGACCGGTTCGAGCGTCCGACCGAGGTGGACTTCACCCGCCAGTCGATCAAGCACCTGAGCTTCGGCGTGGGCATCCATCGCTGCCTGGGCTCGCATCTGGCCCGGATGGAGCTCCGGGTGGCCCTGGCCGAGTGGCACCGGCGCATTCCCTCCTACCGGCTCCCCGAGGGGTTCATCCCGAAATACAGCCCGTCCATCCGGGAGATCACCCACCTACCGGTGGAATTCGAGCCCGGGGTGCGAGAGGCCTGAAGCGCGCTCAGCCCTGGAGCATCGGTCGGACCACGTGGGCCAGGGCCACGGCGTGGCCCACCGGGTCGTCGACGGGCCAGCCGTAATCGGGCAGATCGAAGTACTCGACGGTGAGAAGCCCGCGGTAGTCGACCTGGCGGAGCCGGGCGATGAGAGCAGCGAAGTCGATGACCCCCTCGTCCGGCCACAGCTGGGGACGACCGGGGGCGGCCTGGCGAAGCTGGACGTGGTCGGCCAGGTCCAGGACGTCGAGGGGGTCCTCACCCCAGGCGGTGATGTGGCCGGTGTCGACGGTGAAGCGGAGGCCAGGCACGTCGACAGCCAGTTGCCTGATGGCCTCGACGCTTCCGGCCACTGAGCCCGGTCCGACCTCGAGCCGGGCTCCGGGATGGGCCCGCAACAGGGTCACGACCTCGTCGTAGGACTGGCTGGGGCGGAGCACGGGGGCCAGGGCGGTGCGACCGGGCGCGAACCCACGCATGCTGAGGATGTCGCCCGCGGGGAGGAGCGCCGGTGGTCCGCCGTCGTTCTCCAGCTCCGACAGGGCCGCCTCGCCGATGTCGACGTGATCGAAGCCTAGGGCGGCGGCCTGCTCGAAGCAGGCCCGTGTGTCGATGCGCCCGAAGACGACGCTGTGCACCCCGAGCGGGTATCGGTGGTCCGGGGGGATCAACGTCACCCGAGCCCGGCGGAGTGGCGCTGGTCGACGACGCTATCGATCCAGCCGGCCAGCCGGTCCCACAGCTGCAGGCGGGTGCCGGCGAAGTTGTGCATGTGCCCCATCTCGGGCACCACCAGCACGGTGACGTCGGGGGATGCCGAATAGGCGGCGGGCTCGGCGTGGGGATCGGGGATCACGTCGCGCTGGCCGCTTACCACCAGCACCGGAACGGTGATGGCATTGGCTTCGGGCGCCACCACTCCGGGCGACAGCATGGTCATGGCACACGGCGGCACTCCGGCCGAACTCCAGGCGGGTCGGTCGCCGGCGCCAACACCGACGCCGAGGTCGAGGTCGACCACCTCGGTGGGGACGTCGTCGTAGTGGAAGCAGTAGCGGAACTGTTCGGGCGTGAACATGGTGGGCATCGGCGCGTGGTGCAGATCGTCACCCCGCCGGGGCACGGTGATGGCCAGTATGCCCCCGGACGGATCGGGGAAGGCGGTGTGGCGACCGCTCCAGCCCAGGAAGGCCACGGCGTCGAACGTCTCGGAGCGGCCCTGGTGGACGGTGAGGATGCAGCCACCCATGGACTGGCCCATGCCCACGGTGGCCGAGATCGAGATGGGTGGGAGGTCGGGTGCGAGCGTCCCCGTCGTGAGCTGGTCGGCGATGACCCCGGCGGTGATGGCATTGGCCTCGGCCAACTGCTCCAACGTGACGGCGAGCGGGTCGGCCGGCATGGTGGCCTCGCCGGTGCAGAGATGGTCGCAGGCCACCACCACCATGTTCCGATCGGTGTGATGTCGGGCCTGGCTGTAGCTCGAGTCGCCGCCGATGCTGATGTCGTAGTAGCGGCGCGAGTACCCGCCACCGGGAAAGGCGAAGACCACCGGGCAGGAGGCAGGACAGGTGTCGGGTAGGTACACGGTGACGGCGGTGCTCAGTGGCCCGTCCAGCCCGGCCACTCCCGGCACATCCACTGTGATATCGACCGCGCGCATAGGGCCCCCTCGTCGGTTGCTCTCGATGGCACAGTAGCGGCAACGGTCGTTTTCTGCGCTGCAGGGCGGAGCTATGCTTTCTGATTGCCTCGGATCCCCACCGGTGGAACCCCATCGGTACGGAGAACCGGGTGCGGCCGAGCACGCGATTGCCAAGGGGGTCCGAAATGGACGTTGATGATCTGATCCTTGTGAGTGTCGATGACCACGTCGTCGAGCCACCCAATGTCTTCGAGGACCGCCTGCCGGCCAAGTATGTGGACCTCGCCCCCCAGTTCATCACCAG
>DASZLD010000123.1:0-8961 GCA_035552655.1 Acidimicrobiales bacterium | reverse complement strand
GCTCCGCGAACTGAGCCAGCGACGACCGGCCCGGATCGACTGGCCGGGCAACATCACCTTCGCCCTGGGCCTCATCTTGGTCATGGTCGGCATCACCTACGGGATCGAGCCCTACGGTCATGACACCATGGGCTGGACGAATCCGCTGGTGGTGGCGGCGCTTGCCTCCGGCGTGGTCCTGTTGGTCGCCTTCGGCGTCATCGAGACCAAGGTGGCCGAACCGATGTTCCGCCTGCAGTTGTTCAAGATCCGCGCTTTCACCGCCGGGGTCTTTGCCAGCTTCCTCGCCGCCTTGAGCCGCGGCGGGCTCATGTTCATGCTCATCATCTGGCTGCAGGGGATCTGGTTACCCCTGCACGGCTATGACTTCGCCCGTACCCCGCTGTGGGCCGGATTGGCCATGCTCCCCCTCACCGCCGGGTTCCTCATCGCCGGCCCGGTTTCGGGCGTGCTGTCGGACCGCTACGGGTCCCGTGTCTTTGCCACTGGCGGCATGATCGGCACGGCGATCTCGTTCGTCCTCTTGGAGTTGCTGCCCATCGCCTTCCCCTACTGGCTTTTTGCCATCTTGCTGTTCATCACCGGGCTGTTCATGGCGTCGTTCGGCTCGCCCAATCGGGCCGGAGTTATGAACAGCCTGCCGCCCGAGCACCGGGGCTCCGGATCAGGCATGAACACCACGTTCCAGAATTCCGCCCAGGTTCTCTCGATCGGCATCTTCTTCACCCTGATGATCGTCGGGCTCTCTGCGTCGCTGCCCCAGAGCCTCTACCAGGGACTGGTGGCCCACGGTGTCTCACCGGCGGCGGCCGCCAAGGCCTCGCACCTGCCCCCGGTGTCTACCCTGTTTGCTGCCTTCTTGGGCTACAACCCCGTCGAGCACCTGCTCGGCTCCCACGTCCTCTCCCAGATCCCCCCGGCTCAACAGGCCGTGCTCTCGGGCCGCGGCTTTTTCCCCTCGATCATCACCGCCCCGTTCAAAGCGGGCCTGCATGCCGCCTTGGACTTCGCCATCGTGGCCAGCCTCCTGGCCGCGGCGGCCTCGTGGACACGGGGCGGTCATGCCGACGCGAAGGCGAAGTCGGGTACCGGAAATCGGGCGCTTCGTACCGAGAGTTCAAACGGCAAGACGGCCAATGGCAAAGTCGAAGGCAATGTGGGGGAGACGGCAGGCGTCCCCATGAACGATCCGGAGGTGATCGGCTGATGGGACCTAGTTCAACGACAACAGAAACAAAGTCCGATCTGTGGCGCATCGGGGAGTTTGCCAAGCTCACCGGGGTTACCACCCGCACCCTCCGGTATTGGGAAGAGTTTGGTTTGCTGCATCCCAGCAGCAGCGGTGAGGGCGGCCAGCGTCTCTACTCATCGACGGACCTGGCCCGAGTGACCAGAATCCGCAATCTTCAAGAGCTCCTGGGGTTCTCACTGGCCGAAGTTCGAACCGTTCTCGGGGCCGAAGGAGTCGACGTGCTCGACCGGGTCCGCTCCGAGCTCAACTCCGGCGACATCTCCGCATCGCGCCGCAAGGCTCTCTTGGACGAAGCCATCGTGGCCAACGATGAACTCTTGGCTCGACTCGACGAAACCATCGGCCGCATCCAGGCGTTCCGCGACGAACGCGCCGGAGCTGCAGCTCGCCTCCGAAAGGCCCGGGCTGAGCTCAAGCGCGGGAATGCCCGCACCTAGGCGCGCCATGCAATAGATGTGGCTGCAGAAAGCACCGGCGGATGAGTCTCCTGGTTGGCAACACCTTTTCGGGTCGCTCGGCGATCTGCGTGAGGACAATGCGGCCAATGGTCCGGGTCCCGCTACCCTGCAGGGACGAACCGTGCCTACTCTTCCGACAGACACCAGCTCGAGACCCGTCACCGGGCCGAGGACCGTCCGCGGCTGCACCCCCGTTCGCAGCCCGATTGGTCGTAGCCGGAGACCATGCCCACTCTGATTTCCTTCAGCGCTCAGCTCCGTAACCTGGCCGCTCAGCGACCCGATTTCCCCGCGGTGACGTGTGGCGACACCACCCTCACCCGGGCCGAGCTGGACCGTCGCTCGGACGCCTTGGCCGTGGAGTTCCGCCGGCTCGGGGTAGGTCTCGGAGACATGGTCACCGTGTGCCTCCCCAACAGTGTCGAGTGGATGGTGGCTTCGGTGGCGCTCTGGAAGCTGGGGGCCATTCCCCAGCCGGTCAGCGTCCGGCTTCCCCTCCGGGAGCTGGAGGCGGTGGTGGAGCTGGCCGACCCAGTGCTGGTAGTCGGGATCGATCCCGAGCGACTACCGGGACGGACGTGCCTGCCTCTGGGTTTCCAACCGCCCGAGCCTGATGGCCCGGTTGAGTTGCCTGACGTGGTCAGTCCGGCCTGGAAGGCACCCACCTCGGGAGGCTCCACCGGTCGGCCCAAGTTGATCGTCTCCGGCGACCCCGGCTTGGTGGACCCCTCGTCGGTCTCCCGTTTCCAGTTCAGCTCGGACGGCTGTCTGGTGATGCCTGGGCCGCTCTACCACAACGGCCCGGTGGTCTGGGCCTGTTATGCCCTTCTGCACGGCAGTCATGTGGTGCTGCTTTCCCGGTTCGATGCCCAGGCCACGCTGGCGGCCGTCGCGGAGTACGGCGCCGATGTCCTCTACTTGGTCCCCACCATGATGAAGCGCATCTGGAGGCTGCCACCGGAGGTGCGCCAGGCCTATGACCTCTCATCGCTACGGGTGGTATGGCACCTGGCCGAGCCCTGTCCCCCGTGGTTGAAGGAGGCATGGATCGAGTGGTTGGGTCCCGAGCGGATCCTCGAGCTCTACGCCGGCACCGAGGCGCAGGTTGCGACCACCATCACCGGCACCGAGTGGCTCGAGCATCGCGGATCGGTAGGGCTCCCAGTGGGGGGCGATGTCCAGATCTGCGATCCGGACGGGCGGGTACTGCCGACTGGCCAGCAAGGTGAGGTCTGGCTCCGCACCGAACGGTCCACTCCTGCCTACCGCTATGTGGGAGCCGAAGCCCGAGTCCGCCCCGGTGGGTGGGAGTCGCTCGGCGACTTGGGCTGGGTCGACGACGACGGCTATCTCTATCTGAGCGATCGGTCCCAGGACATGATCTTGGTGGGTGGGGCCAATGTGTACCCGGCCGAGGTCGAGGCAACCCTGGCCGAGCACCCCGCCGTCCTGTCGTGTGCGGTGATCGGACTGCCCGACGAGGACATGGGCTCCAGGGTGCACGCCATCATCGAAGCCGATCCGGCGGTGGTCAGTTTCGAGGACCTGGACGCCTTCGCCGCCGAGCGCCTGGTGGCCTACAAACGACCCCGGACAGTGGAGTTCGTCGACACCCCGCTCCGAGACGATGCCGGCAAGGTTCGGCGATCGAGACTCCGAGCTGAGCGTCTGGCCCCTGAAGGTACCGGTGTTCCGCCGGGACGGGCCGTCGAGCCAGAGGATCCCCTGTGAGCGACGATCCCGCGGCCGAGACCACCCTGATGTCTCGCTCTCCGGTGTTGGGGACGGTGGTCCAGGTGTCGGTAACTGCGGGTGACCGGGTCGCGGTCGGGGACACCTTGGTGGTCACCGAGTCGATGAAGATGGAGTACGTGGTGTCGGCCGAGGTCTCGGGTCAAGTCCGGCGGGTCGAGGTGGCGGTCGGAGCTCAGGTGGCAGTGGGGGACCCACTGGTATCGGTGACCGCCGGCGAGATCCCCGTCGACGGGGAGGGAGCGGAAGTGGTGGCCGACCCCGGCGGCGTGGACCCTGGCCAGGCCGCCGACCCTGCCACCCCGATGGCCCAAACTGGATTGCGGCCGGACTTGGCCGAGGTCCTGGATCGACAGGCCCGCACCCTCGATGCCGCCCGTCCCGAGGCAGTCGCCCGTCGGACCCGAGGGGGTCGGCGCACGGCCAGGATGAATATCGGCGACCTGTGCGATCCAGGAAGCTTCACCGAGTACGGCTCCTTGGTGGTGGCAGCCCAGCGGGCTCGACGTAGCCTCGACGACCTGATCGCCAATACGCCGGCCGACGGGCTGGTGGCCGGGATCGGTCGGATCAACGGCGACCGGTTCCCCGATGAGCTCAGCCGCTGCGCGGTTGTGTCCTACGACTACATGGTGCTGGCCGGCACCCAAGGCCAGCTGAACCACCGGAAGAAGGACCGGCTCTTCGAGCTGGTGGAGCGCCTGCGCCTGCCGGTGGTGCTGTTCGCCGAGGGAGGCGGTGGCCGTCCGGGGGACACCGATTCGGCGGTGGTCACCGGCCTGGACACCACTGCCTTCGCCTTGTTCGGAGCGTTGAGCGGCCTGGTGCCCACCATCGGCATCGCCTCCGGGCGGTGCTTCGCCGGCAACGCCGCCCTCTTGGGCTGTTGCGACGTGATCATCGCCACTCCCGATGCCTCCATCGGGATGGCCGGCCCCGCCATGATCGAAGGCGGCGGTCTGGGCACGTACACCCCTGAGGAGATCGGCCCCATCGAGGTGCAGCGGGCCAACGGGGTGGTGGACGTGGTTGCCTCCGACGACGCCGATGCCGTTCGTCTGGCCAAGCAGTACCTTTCGTACTTCCAGGGTCCGGTCGACCAGTGGGACTGCGCCGACCAGCTCGGGCTCCGGGAGGTGGTGCCGCCGAGCCGGGTCCGGGTCTACGACATGCACCACCTGGTGGAGCTGGTGGCGGACACCGGGTCGGTCCTGGAGCTCCGGGCCGACTTCGGACTCGGCATGGTCACCGCCCTGGTCCAGATCGAGGGGCGTCCCGTGGGCGTGGTAGCCAACAATCCCCTGCATCTCGGCGGAGCCATCGACGCGGATGGGGCTGACAAAGCCGCTCGCTTTCTCCAGCTGTGCGATGCCCACGACCTGCCGGTCCTGTTCCTGTGCGACACCCCCGGGTTCATGGTCGGCCCGGAGGTGGAAGCCACCGCCCAGGTCCGCCACGTCAGCCGGCTGTTCGTGGTGGGAGCCAGCCTGACCGTTCCTTTCATGACGGTGGTGGTGCGCAAGGGCTACGGATTGGGGGCACAAGCCATGGCCGGCGGCAGCTTCCGGTCGCCGCTGTTCACAGTGGCGTGGCCCACCGGGGAGCTGGGGGGCATGGGTCTGGAGGGTGCGGTGCAGCTCGGCTTCCGACGCGAGCTGGAGGCCATCGAGGATCCCGAGGAGCGGGAGGCGGCCTTCCGATCCATGGTGGACCGGGCCTACCAGCACGGGAAGGCGCTGAATGTAGCCAGTGTGTTCGAGATCGACGATGTCATCGACCCGTCCACCACCCGTCGTCGGGTGGTGGAGACGCTGCGGGCCTGCCCTCCACCACCGGTCAGGTCGGGAAAGAAACGCTCCTGCGTCGACACCTGGTAGGGGCGGGTGCCACTCCTCGATCCCGCCTGGTCCGTTGCGCCGAGGGTGGAACGTCCACGCCGACTCAGCGAAGGTCATCTCCTACCTGGCCGATCCGTTCGACGAGATGATGATCTCAGTGGTCGGGGACTGCTGTCACCGGCCCAGAGCGGGATCGAGTCCGGCCTGACCGTCACCGAGCGGCTCATGCAGTCGATCTACGGGCTCGAACCGCCTCCCTGGCTGCCTGCGGGAACCGGGATCTCCACCTGAACTCCATGTCGGACTACCGGTGTCACGCCGGGCACGGCCAACTATCGGTAGCACGGGTGGGTTGCCGATCGTAGAGTCGGCTAGGTCGTCGTGGTTGTGTCTGCGTTGGGGCAGGCCTTAGGGAAGGTCACCGGCTGGCCGAGCTGCTTCATGCCTTTCAGGTACGACGTATTGAGAGACGACTGGGCACTGGCACCGGACCAGATCTCCGAAGCGCAGTTGGTGGGATCACAGCCGCCGCCGAAGGTGAAGGATTTCCCGGTCCTCACGGTGACGCACTGGCAGAGCGCCACCGCGGGATTGGTGGGATCGATCTCGCACTCCACGTCAACGCAATTGGCCCAGGGCACTCCGGTCGGACAGGACAAGACCCTGAAGCTGGGGTTGATGTTCATCGTCGAGAAGTCCGACCGTACGCTGCTGCCCTTCTGAGCCCGCTCGGCACAGGTCTTGTATCCAACCGAGTAGCCGTTCTGCATGACGCAGCGACAGACCGAGATATTGGGGTCGGTCGTGGACGGTTGGCATGACGCCGTGGTGCACAGGGCAAAGGGCTGGTTGCACAGCCACGTTCCGTCGACCTTGAGCGCGTCCTTGGTCGGGCCCGTCGTGCCGCCGGCCTGGTTCTTGGTGGTCGCGCCGCAGGCTGCGGCAATCACGGCAAAGGCGGAGAGGGCAGAGCCTGTCGTGATGGCTTGGCGCCGGGTCACTCTCGGCTCGCCACCGCCGGTGGGGGCGTCCTCGATGAGGCGCTCGATCTCTTTGGCTCCCAGCGCCATCGTCCCGGTCCGGTGGCCTTCGATGCGAACTGCGCACGGCGTGGCGGTCACGCCATAGGCGGCGAACACCGAACGGCGATCGTCGAAGAGCACCGTTCCCAGCCCGTGATCGCGCACCTGGTCGGCGCCGTGAACAGGTGGTCCCCCGATCACTAGGGCCACTTTGACCTGCTCGGTCAGGTCCCGCTGCCATCGGGCGACGTCAGGGAGGAGCGCGTCGCAGGCCCCACAGCCGGGTTGTCCGAAGACGAGCACCACGGGTCGTTGGTCCGCTTCCAGGGCGTCGAGAGTCACCGTCTGCCCAGCCTGATCAGGGAGGGAGAACGGCACCGAGGCGGTGGGCATTGGGCGGGACAGTCGTCCCCGCAGCGCCGGGACCATCCACAACCCGAGTGCGACCATGGATATGCCTGAGAGCCACCAGTCCAACCGCCCTCTCAGCATGACCAACAGCGCAAGCGTGGCGAAGAAGCCGTTCCTGGCCACGGTCGGCCATCCCATCGGGCTTGACGACAGTCGCCCGAAACAATGGCATTCCGGCCTGCGGCCCTGAACGAGATAGACCACTGCAGCAGCACTGAAGCCCGTGAGCAGGGCGAGGGCCACGAGGCCAGCCACCCTCGACGATCCCATAGCCAGCAACGCAACGGCGCACACCTCGGCGCAGATGAGCGTCCAACCGAGCATCCCGGCGACTCGAACCGGGACTCCGAATGCTGCCACCGCTCGCCTTCCGCCGCCATCGGTCACCTTGGCCACGGCTGCGACGCCGAACATGCCGGCGAGGGCGACCCTGGCAATGATGACCACCACGGCCACGGCCTTAGGCTCGGCCGAAGGGGCCGAGGCGACGAGTTGGACAAGGTCCCATGCTCACCTTGCGGGAGTGTAATCGGGGAACAATGCCGGTTACGGCCACTTCGGAGCGATTGAGTAACTGTCGGAAGATGACGTGAGATCGCAGCTCGAGACCAACCTCTTCGGCGCGCTGTGGGTGACGCAGGCGGCCTTGCCAATTATGCGGGCACAACGGTCCGGTCACATCATTCAGGTGTCGAGCATCGGTGGCATCAGCGCATTTCCGACTGTCGGTGCCTACCACGCATCGAAGTGGGCCCTCGAGGGTTTCTCCCAAGCTATCTCGCAAGAAGTGGCGGACTTCGGTATCAAGGTGACGCTGATCGAGCCGGGTGGATTCTCAACCGACTGGGCCGGACCAGCGTCCAAGCACAGCGATGAGAATCCTGCCTACGCCGCTATCGACGGGCCATCGGATCGTCCTCGACGCCAAAGCATGATCTCGGCCGCTACCTCTATCGGGCAGTAGGCCGCGACACCTTGACACGGGGTTTACGAGGACGGTGCACTGAGCCAGTCGGGCTGACGCAGTCGCGTCAACTGCCCGACGTCACCGAGAATGCTCACACCCTCCTCGGTAGCGGTGGCTTGGTCGAGACGGCCGGCCAAGAGACCAATGATCGTGTCCGCTGGGCCGGACACCACGACATCTGGTGAGTTGGCCGGCCCTGAGCGAGAACGAACCTCGCCACTTCTCGACACGATCGTCACCGCTTCCTCACCCCCGGCCCTGACCTCGACTTCGAGGTCAGGTCGGTTCGGGTCGAATCCTCCGAACATTAAGTCCAATGGAATCTCCAGCCAGCGGCTCCGAAAGGAATCGCCACTCTGCTTCTCCGTCATAAGCGGAGCGGCCCAACGGACAAGCTCGCGCACGGGGGTGGCGAGCCTCTTTCCCCACGGCGTCAACTCGTAGCGGGCCTGCTCGTCGCGGCTGACCACGCCGCTTTCCTCAAGGTGGCGCAAGCGCTCAGCCAGGAGGTTGGTGGCTATGCCGGGAAGTCCGTCTTGCAACTCGCCGTAGCGACAGGGACGTAGGAGCAGCTCGCGGACGATGAGGAGGGTCCACCGGTCGCCCACGATGTCGAGGGCCCTGGCCACTGCGCAGTACTGGTCATAGGAACGCATACCGACATCGTATCACCTGTTCTTGAGAATCTCATGCATTATTACTTGACTATTTCAATCCATACTTTAGAATATCAAGCAACCGAGACCCACAAGGGAGGTGTGATGCACCACTACGGCCAACTCGAGGCGCTGGCCGCGGATCGGATCCGTAGTCGGTGGGCCGAAGCCGAAGGGTCCCGACTCGCCCACCGCGCCCGAGCCGATTCCAGGGCATCGCGGACGACCAGCGGGGAGGCCGGATCAATGAAGTTCCGCCTCCCACGTTCCCGCCGGTCGGCGACGCGTATTGCCTGCGACACCCCCAGCGTTCGATTCCAAAGGAGGACGCCATGACCGTCCGTTCTCACGCACCTGCGTACCGAAGCCGGGTGGTCATTCTTGTGGCGCTGTGCCTGGCAGCTTTCATCATCAGCGTGGACGTGACGATCGTCAACGTTGCCCTGCCGACGCTGGTGCGGAGCTTGGGGGCATCCACCACCCAGCTCCAGTGGATCGTCGACGCCTACAGCCTGGTGTTCGCCGCCCTGGTCTTGGCCGCAGGAAGTCTGAGTGACCGTCTGGGCCGAAAAAGCGTTCTGCTCATCGGGCTGGCCGTATTCGCG
>DASZLD010000122.1:0-13245 GCA_035552655.1 Acidimicrobiales bacterium | reverse complement strand
ACGGACATGGACGTCTCTCCTCGGACCAAATGGGCTTCAGGACTACACTAGGTGACGTGTCATCAACTCAGGACAGGCCCAGTGCCGCGGCAACGCCGCTGGTAGCAGGGGCACTTCCTTCCGACAACGACTTCACCGCGGCAGCTGCCGCAGTGACCTCGGCCTTCGGGGACCCGACCCGCAGGGAGATCTATCTCTTCGTCCGATCCAACCCCGGGGCCACCGCATCGGAGGTGGCTACCCGCTTCTCGCTCCATCCCAATGTGGCCCGTCACCACCTCGAGCGTCTGGCCGCCGGCGGGTACGTGGAGATCACCATGGAACGGGCCGCCGGACACGGCGCCGGGCGACCGTCCAAGCGCTTCACCGTGATCGGCAATGATCCCACCCTCGATCTGCTCACGCGGCGGGACGACCTGCTCATCCTGTTGCTGCAAGAGGCCCTCAGCCTGCTCGGGCCCGAAGCGGCCGAGCTCATGGCCGAGCGCGTCGGCGAGGAGTACGGGCGCACGCTGGCCGGCCACATGGCGCCGGGCGACGGGCAACGGTCGCTGCGGACAGCCATGCACGCCATCGCCGACACCCTGACCGCCCACGGCTTCTCCGCCCACGCCGAGGATCAGGGTGCCTCCACCGCCGTCGTGGCCGACAGCTGCCCCTTCGGAGATGCGGCGTCGCGCTACCCGGTGCTGTGCGCGGTCGACCGGGGCATGGTCAAGGGACTGCTCGCCGGGCTGTGCGGGGAGAACCCCGAGGGTGCGGTTCCCGTGGTGCTGTCGTCGCGGGCACGCGGCGACGACGCCTGCGTCGCGTTGGTCTGACCGTGCCACCGGGGGCACCGGTCTCTCAGATGGACGGGCTGATCTCGATCGATCCCGGGGTCTGAGCCAATGGCCCGGCACTATCTCGACCACGCGTCAACGACGCCGCTCCGCCCTGAGGCGTCGGCGGCCATGGCCGCCTGGCGGGACACGGGCATCACCGCCGATCCTGGACGGGTCCACACCGAGGGACGGATCGCCCGAGCCACCCTGGAGGACGCCCGTGATCAGGTGGCCGAGTTCTTCCAGGTCCGTTCGCGCCAGGTCATCTTCACCTCGGGTGGCACCGAGGCCATCAACGCCGCCGTATGGGGCGCGGCCCACGCCCGGACCGGCCCGATGGTGTGTTCGGCCGTGGAGCACTCCGCCGTCCGCGACGCATCCTCGCGGTCGGGTCCGGTACTGGGCCTCGACGTCGACCAGCTCGGTCGGATCGATCCCGATGCCGTGGCCGACGCACTCGATCGGGCCACGTCCGAGTACTCCCAGCCCGTGTCGCTGGTGCACTGCCAATGGGCCAACCACGAGGTGGGAACGGTGCAGCCGGTGGCCGACGTGGTCGAACGATGCCGGCAGGCGGGGCCCGTCCTCGTCCATGTCGACGCGGTGGCTGCGGCCGGTCACGTTCCCACCGGCCTCGGCGCCCTCGACGCCGATCTGGTGTCGGTCTCCGCTCACAAGCTGGGTGGACCTCCCGGCATCGGCGCGCTGGTGGTACGGCGCGGCCTCCGGGTCGAACCGTTCCTGGTCGGCGGCGAACAGGAGCGGGCCCGGCGAGCCGGGTTCGAGAACGTGGCCGCGGCGGTGGGGTTCGCCGGGGCCGTCACCGCGTTGGCTTCCGCCGGCCGGGCTGCCGACGAGGAGACATCGGCCCGTCGGTCGGCCGATCGACTCCGAGCAGCGGCGCTGGCCGTCCCCGGGGTCACCGAGTACGGAGACATCGCCCACCGCGTTCCCCACATCGTGTGCCTGGGCATCGAGGGCGTCGAGGCGGAACCGGTCCTGTTGGGCCTGGACCAAGCCGGTATCGCCGTCCACTCGGGCTCGTCGTGCTCGTCCGAGTCGCTCGAGCCCTCGCCCGTACTCCAGGCCATGGGCGTCGACGCCGACCGGTCGCTGCGCTTGTCGGTGGGATGGTCCACCTCTGCCGCCGACATCGATGCCTTCGCCGCCGCCTTTCCCCGGGTGGTGGCCGACCTGCGGGCGCTCCGCTCCTGAGCCGAGGTACCCGACGCCCCGGGCGCGGGGAGGTACCGATCCCGATCGGAGACGCTCAGGCCGCAGGGACCTGGGAGGGGAGGGCCACCCCGGCCTGGGTATAGGCCCGGCGAATGTAGGGCGCGGCCTGTTTGATGACCGACGCCGCGGGCACAGGGTTGGTGGCCCCGAGGAACGCCTGGTACTGCGCCACCGCGCCGGTGGCGTCGTTGTCCTGGAGCAACAGGATGGTCCCCAGGTAGAGATGGCCGGCAAAGTCCTGGGGGTCGAGCTTCACCGCTCGCTCCACCAGCTTGCGACCCTGGTTCTTCAACGTGGTGCTGTTGCCCGATGTCCCCACCTGGTAGTCGAGCCAACCCAGCTGGGCGGTGGCCTGGGCCTGGTTCGGGTTGTCGCTCAGGATCTGGTTGTACAGCTGGGCCGCCTGGCTGAGGTTCCCGGCGTCTTCGTCCACGGCCGCCTCGGCCAGCGTCTGGGCGATCTTCTGCTGCTGGCTGAGGGTCACGTTGCCCGTCTCGGTCTGACCCGGAAGGCGGGGTACGGCGACCAGCACCACCACCAGCACGATGGCCGCGCTGAGGGTCACCACCGATCCACCCAGGAGGAAGCGCTGGCGACGACTGCGCCGCGGGCGAGTGGTCGAAGCCGGTCCCGGGATCGATGTCGGATCCGCCGATGTCGGGTCCAACGGGGGTGCGTCGTCAGCCGATGATCCCGCCCGAGCTGTTCGGGGATCATGGCCGGCGCCGGCCACGAGGCCAGTGGACGAACCAGCCCCAACACTGGCGGACACAGCCGCGCCAGCCAGCACATCCGGTGCCGCCGCCGCCTGTTCGAGGGCCACCATCCGGGCCTCGATGGTCTCGAGCCGACCCCGGTCGCGTCGAAGGAGAGCCTGGTAGTCGGCGTCGGACAGGTCCCCGGCGTCGTGCTCGGCCTCGGCATCGGCCAGGGAACGCTCCAGAAAGAGCTGACGATCGGCCAGCATGTCGGCGCTCATGTCCCCGTCGGAGACAGCGGCGGCGGCCTCGTCGTCGGGGGCGAAGCCTCGCCGCCGGCGCCGGACCATGAACAGGGTCAGCCCGCCGATCGCCACCACGCCACCCACCAGGGGCAGGACCCACACCAGCAGGGACCAGCCACTGGTCGGGGGGGTGAGCACGATGGCCGACCCGTAGCGGGCAACGAGGAAGTCGTCGATCTGCTGATCGGTCCGACCGGCGGCCACTTGAGCAGCGATCGCCGTGCGCACGGTGATGGCCGTCTGGGCATTGGAGTCGGCCACCGAGAGGTCCTCGCAACTGGGGCACTTGATCCCCGAGGCGATGGCCTCCACCCGCTGGGCCCGGGTCAAGGGCTTGGACGAGAAGACGCCGCTCCCGATGAGGAGGGCGACGACGAGCACCACGCCCAGGACCACCCAGACCAACGATCGCCGGGTGGCCCGAGACGAGCTGCTCACGGGTGTGAAGCCTTGGCCCGCTGGATGACGGAGTCGAGATCCGCAACGGTCGCGGGACCGAGGTAATCGGCCACCACCCGGCCATCGGGGGCGATCACGAAGGTCGATGGGGGCGAGGCGACGCCGTAGTCGAGCCGGATCTTGCCATGGGAATCGGCCATGGTCGGCCAGTTGGCACCGATCTTGGCCTGATAACTCCGGGCGTCGCCCACTGTGTCCTGGATCACCACCGACAGAACCGAGGCGTCACCGGAGCGCTGGTGCTCGAACTGGAAGGCCACCAGGTTGGGGCCCTCTGTCTGGCAGGGCACACACCAGGAGGCGAAGAAGTTGACCACGATGTACTTCCCGGGCTGAGCGGGCAAGGAGTAGTGGGTTCCGTCCACGGTGATCCCCGAGACGGGCGGTGCCTGCTTGCCCAGGAGCGGGCTGGCCGCTTGCTCGGTCGTCGCCTGCGGTCGGGTGGCCAGCACCGCGATGAGGCCGGCGGCGATCACCAGCACGGCCAGACCGATCCACCGCGCCGTGTGCCTGGGCCGGATCGGGCGTCCCGGCACCCCACCGTTGCCCGTCGGCCCCGTCGGCGGAGCGGGTGGCACGGGAGGAGACGCCACGGGAGCAGCGGGCGACGGGCTCACGGGCGGTCCCCGATGCCCACCGGGACGTGCTCGGTTTGGGGCTCGACCTCGGCCTGCTCCTCCAGTCGGTCGTCCCCCTCCCTGTCCTCATCGGACGGACCGGGCGTACCGGCCACACCGACGACCGGCTTGGACACCGGATCGGTGGGCCGGCGACGGCGACCGGGCACGGCCGACAACAGGGTGCCCACCACCAGCAGCGCTCCCCCCACCCACATCCATGACACCAGAGGCTGGACGACCACGCCGATGACCACCGACGAGCCCGTGGGGATCTTGTCGATGGTCAGGTAGACGTCGTCCCGCCATCCCGAGTCGATGGACGGGGTGCCCACCGCGTTGGCCGAGTTGGAGCCAAAGGTGGTGATGGCGGGATGGAAGTCGCCGGCGCCGTCCACCCTGATGACCGCCTCCTGGGCCGTCGAGGCGGAGGTCCTCACCGTGCGGAGGCCGACGAACTCCACCGTGTGCCCGTCGAACTTCGCCGTCTGCCCGGGCGAGAGCCGGACCTCGCCGCGCTGTCCGAACGAGGTGGCGGCGGCCAGCCCCACGGCGATGACCACCACGCCGATGTGGACCACCATGCCGCCGTTGGCCCGCCCGACGAATCCCCGCCACCCGGCCAGGGCGGCGCGGGCCGGACTGGCTCCGGCGGAGATCGCCCCCCGCCAGGCCAGGCGGACCGACAGGAACAGGGCCCGGCCGGCCGACGCGGCAGCGAACGCGCCCAAGCCGAAGGCCACCAGTGGCTCCAGCCCGTGCACGCCACCGATCACACAGGCCACCACCGTGACCACGGCCAGCGCCGCGGGCACGGCGATGCGGCCGCGCATCACTGACAGCGTCGTCTTGCGCCACGGCAGTGCCGGGGCCACGCCCATCAAGAACAACAGGGCGAGCCCGAGGGGCACGGCCAGGGCGTTGAAGTAGGGAGCCCCCACCGTCACCTGGGTGTTGTTGAGCGCCTGGTACAGGAGCGGGAACACCGTCCCCAACAGCACCACGAAGGCGAAGGCCACGAACAACACGTTGTTGCCCAGGAAGGCTCCCTCCCGGCTCAGCGGCGCGTCGATCCCTCCCGGCGACCGGAGCCGGTCGCCCCGCCAGGCAATGAGGCCGACCCCGACCACCAGGACGAGGGCGAAGAAGCCGATGAGCAAAGGCCCGATGGTGGAGTCGGAGAAGGTGTGGACCGACTGGATCACGCCCGAGCGGGTGAGGAAGGTACCCAGGATGGTCAACGAGAAGGTGGCGATGACCAACGACAGGTTCCAGACGCGCAACAGCCCGCGGCGCTGCTGGACCATCACCGAGTGGAGGTAGGCGGTGCCGCACAACCAGGGCAGGAACGACGCATTCTCGACCGGGTCCCAGGCCCAGAACCCGCCCCACCCGAGCACCTGGTAGGACCACCACATCCCGAGCAGGATGCCGGCGGTGAGGAACCCCCAGGCGAACAGCGTCCACCGCCGGGTCTCGCTCTGCCAGTCCTCATCCAGCCGACCGGTGATCAGCGAGGCGATGGCGAAGGCGAACGGGAGGGTGAACCCGACGAATCCCAGGTACAGCATGGGCGGATGGAAAGCCACCAGCGGGTTGTCCTGCAACAGCACGTTGGGGCCGTTCCCGTTGGTGACCACCGCTCCCACCACCCGGCGGAAGGGGTCGGCCGGGCCCAGCATGAGCATGAAGAAGAAGGCGGCGACCACGTAGACCACCAGGGTGGCCCAGGCCACCAGGCGGTCGGCCCCCCGCTTGCGGAACCGCCACACCATGGCCGTGGCGTAGCCCCCCAGGATCACCCCCCACAACAAGATGGAGCCCTCCAGGGCGGACCACATCCCGGTGATCGAGTACAGCAACGGTGTCGACGTGGAGTTGTTGTCGGCCACGTAGACCAGCGAGAAGTCGTGGGTGACCAGCGCGTGCTCCATCGCCGCGGTGGCGATCAACCCGCCCAGCAGGATGGCCGGCGCGTAGATCTGGGCGTTGCGGATGACACCGTCTTTGCCCCGCGCCAATCCGAACACCATCACCACGACGCCCACCACCGCGGCGGCCAGGCCCAACAGGACGCCGGTGTGGCCCAGGGTCGAGTTCACTGGTCCGACCCGACGGGGCCGCCGTTCATCGCTTGGTTCCGTTGGCTGCGGTCACCCGATTGGGATGGGCCGCGATGTACGAGGAGGAGTGCTTGACCAGGATCTGATTGGAGTCGAACTGGTTCCCACTGAAGTGGCCGACCACGACGACGGGAATGTTGGGCTGAAACAGTTGTGGCGGGGTCCCGACGTTCGACACCTCCTCGGAGGCCCCGTTGCTCTGCACGGTGAAGTCCACACCCGCCGCCGTGTTGTGGACGGTGCCGGGCACGACCACGCCCTCGAGCCGAAAGTCCCGGGCGCCGAGCGTGGCCTTTTGATGCAGGGCCTGGTCGACGGTCAGGTAGTAGTCGAGCGAGCTGCCCAGGCCCTTCACCAACAAGAAGGCGAATGCGGCGGCCAGCACCACCCCGACCCCCACGTAGCGGAGTCGGTGGGACTGTCGGCCACGGGGGCCGGGCGGCTCCGGAGCAGGCGGCACCGGAGTCGAGCCGGGCGGAGCAGGAGGAGCGACGGTCACGGACCGTCCTCGTCGCGCCGCTCAGCCGCCGCGTCGGACTGGGCCAGGGCGACCAGACGATGCAGGCGGCGCCGGCGCCAGATCAACTGCACGGTATAGAGGAAGAGGAGGCCGAGGACGATGCTGTACCCGGCGATGACGTAGTTCACCGGATCACCCCGCTGACCGGCGCGGCCTCGACCGGCTGGGCCACCGATGCCAGTGGAGACCCGACCGACACCGGGGTGCCCGGCGCCTCGGACCCCGCCGCGGGGACGACCCCCTCGGCCTGGCGCTGGCGGATCGCCGTATCGAGCTCACCGGTGCCCAACTGATCCTGGAGGTATCCGATCCGGTAGCGGACGAGCAGCATCCACAAGAACACCAGGGTCAGGGCCACGAACCCGAGGAGCAGGGTCCAGGCCATCGAGCCGTGGATCTGGGGCGACAGATCCGGGTTGAGGACCGTGGCCCCCTGGTGCAGCGTCTTCCACCACAGGACCGAGAAGTGGACGATGGGGACGTCGACCGCGGCGAACAGGGCGGCAAAGGCACAGCGCTTGGCCCTGACCTCGGGATCGGCGGGAACCCGGCGGAGGGCCATGTAGCCGAGGAACAAGATGAGCAGCAGTGCCGTGCTGGTCAACCGGGCGTCCCACGTCCAGTACACGCCCCAGGTGGGACGGCCCCAGATGGAACCGGAGATCAAGGTGCAGACGTTGAAGACCACGCCGACCTCGACGGCAGCGGCGGCCAACCGGTCCCAGAACAGCGACCGGGTGCGGGGCCAGAGGTAGAGCAGGCTGGCCACGGCGGCCAGACCGAAGGCCAGGTACAGAGCCACCCATGCCACCGCGGGATGGAGGTAGACCAGGCGGACCAGGTCGCCCTGGGTCTTGTCCGGCGGGGTGATCCACAGCCCCAGCCACACGGTGAAGGCCACGCTCACCACCGCAGCCATGCCGATGATCCGGGTCGTCCACAGTGCCTTGGGAGACTGCGCTTTCGGAAATTGGGCCTTCGCCGATTGTGGGCTCACGCTGACTCCTGAATGGGACCGAACACGACCACTCCTAATGCCAGATAGACGGCGTCGAACACGATGAGCAGGCGGACCCACGGTGTCCCCTGGCTGGGGATGCCGCCGGCCAGGGCGGACTGCCAGATGCGGGTGCCGGCCAGCAGCACCGGGGCCACCACCGGGAGCAACAAGAAGGGCAACAGGGTCTCCCGCACCCGCATCCCGGCCGAGAGTGCGCCGTAGAGGGTGCCGGCGGCGGCCAGGCCGATGGTGCCGGCGATGCAGGCCACCACGGCCAGCCAGACACTGTTCATCCGAGCCCCGTACAGGAGCACCACCCCGACGCCCAGGATGGCCTCGAGGATCAACAGCTGCACGGCCACCGCCGCCGTCTTGCCCAGGAACACCCCGGCGGGATCGAGACCCGACAGCCGAAGGCCGTCCCGGGCGCCATCGACCGACTCCACCGAGACGCTGCGCTGGATGGCCAGCACCGACGAGAACAGGACGGCCACCCAGAACAGGCCGGGCGCCGCTTTGGCCATGGGGGAACGATCGGGCCCCAGCGCGAAGGCGAACAGGACCAGGGCGATGACCCCGAAGGGGGCCACCTGGCTCAGGGCCACCCGGGAGCGCGCCTCGATCCTGAGGTCCTTTCCGACCATGAGCAGGGTGTCACGCCACATGGATGACGCTCTCCGCCTCGGGAGCGGGGGTGGGCTCGGCCCGGTCGCAGACCGGTTCGCCAGCCGGTTCTCCGACGGCACGGATGATCCGCTCGCTGGTCACCCGGCCACCGGTGATGGTCACCGCCCGATGAGCCAACGGCTCGACCAGGTTGGCCTCATGGGAGGCGACGACCACGGTGGCCCCGCCGGCCGACGCCTCGGTGATCAGCTGGCCCAACAGGGTGCGGGCCGACGCATCCAGACCGGCATGGGGCTCGTCGAGCAGCCACAGCTCGGGTGACCGGGCCACCAACACGGCCAGGGCGACCCGGCGACGCTGCCCGGCCGAGAGCTTGGAGGCGCTGGTGCGCAGCAACCGGCCGACCAGACCGAGACGCTCGCAGGCGGCGGGGATCCGGTCGGTCGAACCTCCGGCGGCCCGCACGGCGAAGCGGACGTTCTCCCGGACGGTCAGGTCGTCGTAGAGGTGGGAGGCGTGGGCCAGGAACCCCACCCGGCGCCGGAGGGCGGTCCGATGGCGGACCGGGTCGAGGCCGAGCACGGCCACCCGACCCGAGGCCGGCGCCACCAGCCCGGCACACAAGCGGAGCAGGCTGGTCTTGCCCGCACCGTTCGGACCCTCGATCAGCACTGTCTCCCCGGTGGCGACCTCCAGGTCGACGCCGGCGAGAAGCGGGAACCGTCCCGATAACGCGACCGCGTCGTGGAGGGACAGTGCGAGTGAGGAAGGGACTGCAGGGGCCATAGGCGTGGACCATGCTACGGGCGTCAGGGGGCAGGGAGCCAGGCGGGGCCTGGGCGCTCCCCGCTCGCTCAGCTGGTAGCCAGGCGGCCCAGGTGCAGGTCGTTCAAGAGCCGGGAGAACTGGGCCGAGACCCAGCCCAGGTTGCCGGTCACCAACAGGAGCCCGAAGACGACCAGGATCACGCCCCCCACCAGGTCGATGTAGCGCAAGCGGCTCCGGACGCGGGCCACGACGTCGGTCAACCGGCCGAAGGCCAGCCCGCTCAACAGGAAGGGGACGCCCAGGCCCAGCGAGTATGCGATGAGGAGGGCGATCCCCCCGGTGAGGGTGCCCTCATGGGAGGCCAGGGTCAGCACGCTCCCGAGCACGGGCCCCAGACATGGGGTCCACCCGAAGGCAAAGGCCATGCCCATGATCGGAGGGGCCCATACCCCGAGCAACGAGGGTCGGGCGGCAAAGCGCCGCTCCCCGGCCACGAACATGGGCAGGCGCACCCCGGCGGCCATGGCCACCAGCACGGCCCCGAAGGCCACGATCACGATGCCCGACACGGTGTTGGCCAGTTGCTGGTGGGTTCGCAGCACGTGTCCGATGGCCGACGCGCTGGCCCCCAGGGCGGTGAACACGACGGTGAAACCGGCGATGAAGCCGAGGATGCCGCGGAGCAGGCGGCTCCGCTGCCGGGCCAGCTCGTCCCGACTGGGTGGGGCCACGGTGGCCACTGCCCCCGTTTCGGCCGCCGGCGCGCCGCTGGTGGCCACGGCCGGGGAGAGGGCGGCACTCCGGGCGCGGGCGGGGACGGCGGCCAGCTCGGCCGCGCTCAAGCCCGAGACCATGGAGAGGTAGCCGGGAACCAGGGGCAATACGCACGGCGACAGGAACGACAGGATCCCGGCGCCGAAGGCCACCAGGATCCCGAGCGGATCAGCGCCGACCGCAGCCAACCCTGTCACCGGCTGGCCCTAGCTGTGCTTGGCTCGCACCAGAGCCAGGTCGGCCTCGACCATCATCTGGACGAGGGTGGGGAAGTCGACCTCACGGTGCCAGCCCAGCACTTTTTCCGACTTGCTGGGATCCCCCACCAGTAGGTCCACCTCGGCCGGGCGCAGGAACTTCTCGTCGATCACCACGTACTTCTCCCAGTCGAGCCCGGCGGCGGCAAAGGACAGCTCCACCAGCTCCCGGACCGAGTGGGTCTCCCCCGTGGCCACCACGTAGTCGTCGGGTGCGTCCTGTTGCAGCATCAGCCACATGGCCCGCACGTAGTCGGCGGCAAATCCCCAGTCCCGCTGGGCATCGAGGTTGCCCAGGGCCAGCGTCTTGTCGATGCCGGCGGCGATGCGGGCCACGCCGTGGGTCACCTTGCGGGTCACGAACTCCAACCCGCGGCGGGGCGACTCGTGGTTGAACAGGATTCCCGACGAGGCGTGCAGGTTGTAGCTCTCCCGGTAGTTCACTGTGATCCAGTGTCCGTACACCTTGGCCACGCCGTAAGGGCTCCGGGGGTAGAACGGCGTGCTCTCCCGCTGGGGGACCTCTTGGACCTTCCCGAACATCTCCGACGAGCTGGCCTGGTAGAAGCGGATCTCGGGGTCCACCGTGCGGATGGCATCGAGCACCCGGGTCACCCCGAGGGCGGTGGTCTCGCCGGTCAGCACGGGCTGGCTCCACGACGTCTGGACGAACGACTGGGCAGCCAGGTTGTACACCTCGGAGGGCCGGTGGTCCCGCAGGATGCCGATCATCGACACCTCGTCGAAGAGGTCGCCGGCCACCAGGGTCAACCGGTCCTCGATGTGGGAGATCCGCTCGAAGGTGACGGTGCTCGACCGCCGGACCATCCCGATGACTTCGTAGCCCTCGTTCAGGAGCAATTCGGCCAGGTAGGAGCCATCCTGACCGGTGACACCGGTGATGAGTGCTCGCTTCGCCATCGTCATGTGCTCCTCAGGTCGTCTCGGGATTGTCGGTCGGAAGCTCCTGCCACGCGGGCGGGCGCTTGGCCATGAACGCAGCGATGCCCTCGGCCGCTTCTGCCGTCTGACTGGTGATCGTCAACATGGCATGCAAGTGAGCGAGGGCGGCGGCGGCATCCGAATCCCAGACAGCGTAGAACGATTCTCGACCCAGCCTCATCGCACCGGGCGGCTTGGAGGCCAGGGTGACAGCCAGGTCGGCCACTGCGGCATCGAGCCCGTCATGAGGGACCACCGAGGTGACGAAGCCGATGCGGTCGGCCTCGGCGGCGTCCACGACCCGGCTGGTCAGCATCAGCTCCAGCGCCTTCTTGGGCGGCATGGAGCGGACCATGGGCACCGTCACCATGTAGGGCCACAGACCCACGTTCAGCTCGGGCGCCCCGAACCGGGCGCGCTCGGACGCCACCACCAGGTCACAGGCCAGAGCCAGGCCCATGCCGCCGGCCATGGCCCAACCTTGGATACGGGCGATGGTGGGCTTGCCCAGGTGCCACAGCTCCTCGAACAGGGAGGCCACCCAGCCCCGGGCATCATGATGGTCGAGAAAGCCGTCGGTGCCCCCGCCGGTGCCCTCGGGGGCCATGCCCGACAGGTCGGCGCCCGCACAGAAGGCCTGGTCGCCGGCCCCGGCCAGCACCACCACCCGCACTGCGGGATCGACCTTGGCCGCGGCCAGCTCCCGGCGGAGCCCGGCGATGACGTCCCACGTCATGGCGTTGCGGCGCTCGGGCCGGTTGATGGTGAGGGTGAGGACGCCGGCGTGGCGCTCGGCGAGTAGGTCGGATGCAACGGAATCGTCTTCGGGCACGGCACGACGCTATCCCGCCCCACATGGGCGATCACGCCGAAACGGGGCCGGACGATGGCCGGGTTCGACCGCACTACCGTGTGCCCATTCCCACCGCCGCGCTCGTCTCGTTTCGCCTCGGCGGCTCCGATGGAGTCGCCGTCGAGGCGACCAAATGGGCGGGCGCCCTGGGATCCCTCGGCTATGAGGTCTACTCGGTGGCCGGCGAGGGACCGGTGGACCGACTCCTACCCGGCCTGGCCATCGGGGCGGAGTCCCCACCCACGTACGGCGAGGTGGTCGACGCCCTGGACGCCGCCGACCTGGTGGTGGTGGAGAACCTGTGCTCGCTCCCGCTCAACCCTGCCGCCGCCGGCCTGGTGGCCCGGGCCCTGGCCGGTCGGCCCGCGGTCCTCCACCACCACGACCTGCCCTGGCAACGACCGCAGTTCTTCGACTCGCCCCCGCCCCCCGACGACCGGCGCTGGACGCACGTGACCATCAACGAGCTCAGCCGGGTCGAGCTCGAGGCCCGGGGCATTGCCGCGCTCACCGTGTACAACGCGTTCGACACCGGCGCTGGCGGCCCCGATGCCCAGGGCGCCGTCGACACCGCCCGGCAGCGGGTCCGCCGACTCCTCGGGGTGGGCGACGACACCCGGTTGGTGCTGCAGCCGACCCGAGCCATCCCCCGGAAGAACGTGGCCGGCGGCATCGCCTTGTCGGAGTCCCTGGGCGCCACCTACTGGTTGCTCGGCCCGGCCGAGGACGGCTTCGCCCCCGAGGCGGCCCGGCTGCTCGACGCCAGTCATGCTCCGGTCATCTTCGGTCGGAACGAGCTGTCCGGCACCCAGGCCCACGACGCCTACGCCGCGTGCGACGTGGTGGCCCTGCCCTCGACCTGGGAGGGGTTCGGGAACCCGACCATCGAGTCGGCCATCCACCGGCGCCCACTGGCCATTGGCCCCTACCCGGTGGCCGCGGAGCTGGCCGCGTTCGGGTTCCGCTGGTTCCCGGTCAGTCGACCGGCCGCGCTCGATGCCTGGCTCAACGCACCCGATCCCAGTTTGCTCAGCCACAACGCGGCGGTCGCCGACACCCACTTCTCGCTGCGCGATCTCCCCCAACGGATTGCCCGGGCCCTCCCCGAGGGGTGAGCAGCGGAGCCGGTCGGGGGCGGATCTGGCCATTGGGAGGCACGAGTAACATGGCCGGGATGACCGAGGCGATGGCTGCCGACCCCAGGGACGACGGTCCAGGTCCCAGGCGATCTCCGCCGCCGGT
>DASZLD010000121.1:0-8381 GCA_035552655.1 Acidimicrobiales bacterium | reverse complement strand
CAGGTATCGGCGGGTCGAGGCGGCCAAGCTGTCCAGGCCGGCGGCATCGGCTGCCGGGTTGGGATAGAGACGCATCTCGTCGGTCGTCGAGCTCACCAGCAGATCCACCTCGGCCCCGGCGCCGGCAGCCATGGCCGCAGAGGGGCTGGCCGGGAGCAGGTCGCCATCGACGAAGGGGTGGAAGGGCATCGAGGTCAACACGGGCAACATCTCCAGCACCACCGCCTCCTGGGCGGCGACCAGGTCCTCGGCACTCACCTCCCAGAGACGGGTCATCTGGGAACGAGGAATGGAAAGGCGGCGGAGCATGGCGTCGGCCACCCGCTCGACATCGTCGGGGTAGAGGGTGTGGTCGATGCCCGGGCTCTGCAGGATGCACCGCCGGACCGAGCCGACAATGGCCGGGGAGGCGAGCAAGTGGGCGAGCGAGCCGGCCCCGGCCGACTCGCCGAACACGGTGACGTTGGCCGGGTCACCGCCGAAGGCGGCGACATTGTGCTTGACCCAGGCCAGTGCGGCCAACTGGTCGCGAAGCCCGCAGTTGCTGTCGCCGGGCCACCGGCCATCGGCACCGGCCTCATCGGGTCCCTGCCCGCCGAACCAACCGAACCCGAGGACCCCGAGCCGGTAATTGACGGAGACGACGACCACGCCTTCATCGGCAGCCAGACCGGACCCGTCGTAGGTCTCGATGCTGGAGCCGCCAGTGAGGTAGGCCCCCCCGGCCACCCAGACCATCACGGGCAGGTCGTCGCTCTCGTCGGGCGCCCAGATGTCGAGGGTCAAACAGCGTTCGCTGGTGGTGGCGATCTGGTTCCCGGGGATCGTCCCGCTGAACAGACTGGTCGGCGACTGCATGGAGGCGGGAGCGAACGTGGAAGCGTCGCGGACGCCGGCCCAGGGCTCGGGAGGTTGGGGCGCCCGAAAGCGCAGAGGGCCCACGGGGTCTGCCGCATAGGGGATGCCGTGGAAGGCCCGCACCGCCGCTTGGGACCGGCCTGCCCGGTAGGAGAGACCTTGGAGCCGGCCCGTTGCCACCTCCGCCGTGGGGATCATGGAGCCTCGTTCCTCATCTGGGTGTCACTGCTCGAGATAGTTGCGGGCCAGAGGGGAAGGCGCGCAGGCCAGCCAGCCGTCGATGATCGCTTCGTTGAGCGCTTTGTTGGTGATCGTCTTCAGCTTGATGAGGAGGGCTGCGTACCCGTCGAAATGAGGAATGGTGAAGAACGCCTTGGGATTGGAGGCCAGCATGGCCTCCTTGTCGATGAGATCTGCGACTCGAACAGCCAGGATGGGCCCAGCTGGCGGGGTGGCATCCCCGAAGCGCTTGATGTCCGCTTTGGTGAACGGTCTTTCCCAGGCGAAGCCCTTGCCGCCGACGTACCACGTGCGGGCACCACGGCGCTCACCTTCGGTGGCCTCGGGCAGGTTCATGGCCAGACGCGCGGCATCGTCGATAGTTGCCATCGTGAGCACCGTACCGCCGACTCCCGTGACGCTGCTCTCGGCGTGCTGATCGTCGGTCACCGGGGGGAGAGCGGGTCGCCGTGCTGCGACCAGGCCCGAACGTCGTGATCAGGCCCGGGTCGGGTCGAACTCGAGCACCTGTGTCAGGCGGATGTTGTTGCCGGACGGATCCCGGAACGATGTGTCGATGCCGTAGGCCTGGGCCGTCGGCGGGTCGTTGAAGGTAACCCCGCGCCCCGACAGATTGTCATAACTGGCCTGACAGTCGTCGGTCTCGAGGAACAGCGTGCCGCCCGCTCCCTTGGCCACCAGCTCGGCCAGGGCCGTGCTGGCGTCGGGGTCGAGCATGGGCGGCCCGGGCACGGGCATCAGCACCAGGCCGACGTCGTCTTGGCCGACAGGTCCGACGCAGAGCCAACGAAAGTTCCACGCCTCCATGGTCACATCGGATCGGACCTCCCAGCCCATGGTCTGGGTATAGAAGGCAAGCGCTTCGTCCTGGTCGTGCACCCAGAACTGGGCGTTGGCGATCGTGATCATCGGGACCTCCTCATGCATCGGCTATGAGGTTGAGACTAAGAGGCTGTGAGCTCGCCGTCTTCTCGAAACGTGCGGTTCTGTGGTCTGCCGTAGGCCTGAGCAACACAGCGGGGGATACGCACCTGCGACTCGGCGGGCGGGTACGTGGCCCGGTAAGCGAGTGGCGTCTGATCGAACATCCGGCGGAAGCTGGTGGTGAACGAGCCCAGGCTCTGGGACCCGACGGCGAAGCAGATACGGGCGATCGACCAGTCGGTGGTGCGGAGGAGGGTCGCCGCTCGCTCGAGGCGCCGGGTCAACAGGTACTGGTGAGGTGACTCGCCGAACGTTCGCTTGAATTGCCGACTGAAATGGGCCGGCGACATGCCCGCCTCGGCCGCCAGATCCGGCACCGACAGCGGCTCGAAGTAGCGCCCGTCGACCAGGTCCTTGGCTCGGAGGAGGTGCCGGGCCAGCGGCGGATCGGCCATGGCCCAAGTATGCCCTGGTGCGGTCGGGGCCAGGTGAGGGAAGGGACGCCGCCACACAGGTCCTGCTGGCGGGCCGTCGGTTTCCGAGTAGCTGAGAACACATGAAAAGGCGTCGCGTTCCCCGACGTGGAAAGATGCGCCGCATTGTGAGACGGACCTTGGCCATTGTCGGAGCTGTGGTTCTTGCCGGGGTGGTGATCGCCGCCGCGGTGTTCGGGGGGTCGAGGCTGTCAGCCTCCCCATCCCCCTCCTATGCCATCTACGCCGAGTACGCCCACGGCTCCAACAAGCTGATGAAGGACGGATTGAACCGGCGGGTCTTCAACAAGGTGGAGGCCCAGGTGGGTAGCGACATAGCGCTGAACAGCGACGGGTCCATCACCTTGGAGCCCGGGACCTACCGGATCTCCGGTTTCTCGATCACCACCATGCAGACCACCTTTGCTCCTCCGGAACCAAAGAACGACAACAACTATCCCGGGTACGCGCTTGTCTATCCACTGGCTGACGAGTCGGACGGGGAGTCAGCCCTGGAGCATGCCATCGGGATCGGAAGCCCACAGAACGCGCTGGACACGACACCGAGCCTCCTTGATCTCGTCTACACGACGAAGACCAAGACGAAGATCGCAGTCGGCCACCAGTCGGGCGACGATCTCAACGACGAGGTCTATCTCTCGGTATACGAAGTGGCCGGGATACCGAGCGACTACCACGTCTTCGCCCGAATCTCCATCACGAAGCTGTAGCGCGCCGGACCGGGTCAGAGGCCGTTCGATCCGGGCTTGTAGAGGGGAGCGCACACCGTCTTGCCGTTATTGAGCTGTACGAACTGCTTGTTCTTGATGCCCATGATGAAAAAGCAGCTGTTGTTGGCCGGCTGACCCTTCACGAAATGCAGCGGTGGTGACAGCCCGCCGAGCGTGGTGCCGGTGGGGAGCGCATAGAGGCCAGTGACGATCTCGGCCGAGGTCGGCGTTGCGCTCAGGTGACCGGCGGCCACCGCCGCCTGGAGCTCGGCACCGTCCGACCAGGACTGCAGCACCACTTCGCCGAAGTTCTGGCCCTTGGGGACCTGGGGGGCGTACTTGCCCAGGGCGGCGTACATGGTCTTGGTCGCCGCGCTGTGCACGAACCAAGGCAGATTGGCCTGGGTGTCGATGTTGCCGTCCATGGCCGGGATGGCCAGCCAGGATATGGCCACCGTCCCGTCGCTACTGAGCTCGATGGGCTTGTAGCCCTGGACGGCGCACTCCTGGGCCACCTTGTTGACGATGGCCGAAGCGTCGCCTACCACCATGGCCTGGGCACCCGACTGTTTGGCGGCCAGACACTCGGCGGTGTAGTTGGGAGCGGCGAACCCGATGCCGGCCGTGTACACGTATTTGATCCCGTACTTCGCCGCGATCTTGGCCCCACCCTGAACCGACTCGGCGCAGATGGCCACTTCGACGCAGTAGAGGGCCGCCTCCGTCTTGATGTGGTGCTGCTTGGCCACGATGGCGCCGACCGGGTTGGTGTAGTTGAACGTGGCGCCCGGCGGGAAGAAGTCCGGGTTCTTGTAGCCGGCGTCGGTCTCTTGTCCACCGAGCACGGGGACGTGTTGCTGTTGGACGTAGCTGGCCCAGGATGCGTCCTCGTCACTGTTGTCGAAGAGGGCGATGGCATGGCTCTGGGTGATCAGGTCCTTGGCCGCGATCAGGGACTTGCCCGGGTCGTAGCCGTCGTCCTTGATGATGAGCTGCACCGGGTGGCCGCCCAGCCCACCGTGGCTGTTGACCCATGAGGTCCAGGCCTGCATGGTGGCCGATGTCTGGCTGATGGTCGACGCTTCGGGCCCGGTGCAGCTGCAGATGTCACCGATGACCACCGTCGAGGCAGTAGCGGCCCCGGCAGGTGTCCCCCATCCGAATACGGCGCCCAGCCCGATCGTCCCGACCATCACGACGACGGAGACCATCACTCGAAGAGTGCTGCGGCGAATCCTCATAACCCCCCCTTGCACGGACAGGTCGGCTCCCCCATAGCGGCCGACCTATGCGCATGGAAACTGTAACAACTTAGAAAAGACGGCGGGTGGGGAGCGGGGTCAGGCGGGCGAAGGAGGATCGGCGCCGCCCGGCTCCCAGAGCGTGGATTGCAGACCTTGCTCGAGGGAGACCTGGATGGCGACAGGATCGGCGTCGAGGGCCGCATGGTCTTTCAACATGCACGCAGCAGAGGGGAGGTCCTTCGGATCCAGCCACGAGCCAGGCGACCACAGACCGGCTCGGCGGAGCGCCTTGGCGCAATGGACATACACCTCGCCCACGGTGAGGACCACTACGACCCGGGCGGCCTTCCCGCCGATGGCCAGTTGCTGGCAGAGCTCCGGATCGGTGACCAGTGCCGCTGTGCCGTTGACCCGGAGCGTCTCGTCCAGCCCCGGGATGAGGAAGAGCACGGCCACATTGGCGTTGGTGACCAGGTCCTGGAAGGAGTCGAGCCGGTTGTTACCGGAAAAGTCGGCCCAGGCCAGTCGATGCTCATCGAGCACCTGGGCAAATCCGGGAGGCCCTCCTTTTGGCGAGCCATGGCAGGCGCCGTCGGCGTTTGCCGTTGACAGCAGCAGGAACGGGGACTTGGCGATGAAGTCGACGCAGTGCTCATCGAGGCGATCGATCACCTTGTCCACCGCCCGCTGGGAGGGCTGGCGATAGTTGGAGCGGAGGTCGTCGACCGAGCTCAGTCTCACCGGATCGGTCTACCACACCCGTTGCTCAGAACCCGGGTCGTCCTACCCCTCAGCCCGCGGCTCCGTTCAGGGCTGCCGTGATGTCATCGATGGCGGCCTGTTCCGAGTCGCTCACGTCTTGACCGTGCTCACGGTGGGCAGAGGCCACGGCGTGGGCCAGGGTGACGATGAACTTGCGGTACTCGTCCACCTCGACCGGCGTGGCCTTGCCCTCGAGGAGGGCGACGGAATCCCGGATGTGCTTCAGGCCAGCCTGCTTGAGCTCCTCGGGGGAGTGATAGTGGGTGTGATCCCGCTCAGGCTTGGCCGCGACGATCTCATCGAGCAACTGGCTCTCGCCGTGCTGCTTGCGCGCTTCGACGTAGGCCTTGGCCAAGGCGATGGACTCACGGAACGTGCCTCCTCGTTGGGCGGTGACGACGATCATGCCGGCACTCGGTGGTGCTTCCAGCACCAGTTGCCACTCCTCAGTCGAGAAATCGGACTTCGTGGTCATCGCATGTCTCCGATCGTCGGTACTCGGCGGTCCCGCCCGTCGCCCACACCGTAGCGACTTGTATCGCTTGGCCGCACTCGGGCGGTCCCGGTTCGGTCCGGTTGTCCGGCTATGACCCTCATGGAAAACTGCCGTCGTGTCGGAGCTGTGGCGAGTGGCGAACGAGCGATCACAGGCGTTCGACGCAATGGCCGACGCATACGACCGCTACCGACCGCAGTACCCGGAGGAACTCTTCGACGACATCGAGGAACTGGCCGAGTTGGAACCAGGGGCAAAGGCGATCGAGATCGGAGCGGGGACCGGCATCGCCACCGGTCCTCTCATCAGCCGGGGTCTGCAGGTCGTTGCCATCGAGCCCGCACCGGCAATGTCGGCCTTGGCCAGGGACAAGTTCGGCGACAAGGCCCGTTTCGTGGACGGGCGGTTCGAGGACTGGCCGGAGTCCGACGAAGTCGAGCTGATCGCCTCGTTCAACGCCTGGCATTGGGTTGAACCGGAGACAGGCAGAAGCCTCGCTTCCCGGCTGCTCCCTCCCGGAGGATCTCTGGCTCTCGTGTGGACCGAGGTGCTGTCGTGGGGCGAGAGCGATTTCGAGGCTCGCCTGGCCGGAGTCACCGGTTCGCCATGGCCCAAACGCCTCGATCTCGTACCGGCTTCGTTGCAGCCGATCCGATCCGACCGCCGATTTAGTGACTTCACAGTGCGCCGTCATCGGTTCGAGCGGAGGCTCGACGCAGAATCATTCGTCGCCGTGACTCGAACCTACGGCGGCCACCACACGGTCGAACGGGACTGGCTCATTCGACAGCTCATCGAGGTCGAGTTCGGTGGCGCGGTGACGAAGGTGGAGGACGCCGTGCTCTACCTGGCCCGGCGTCGCTGAGTGTCTGAGCCCCGGGTCAACTTTGGACCCGGCGCGCCTCAGGCGTACTGCCAGCGGGGAGTGGGCTCTCTCCCGTCCGGTCGTTCCATGCACTGCACGTCGAACCAAATGGGAAGGAGGTGCTTCACGTAGAAGGCGTGCACGGTGATGGTGGGACCGGTGAGGTCCTCGTACTCCTTGATGAGGAGGCGCTCGTCCTTCTCCTGGTATCGCTTGCATTCGGCCAGCACGGAGTCGACCTCGTCGCGGGTCTCCATGAGAAGGCCGAGATGGTCGTAGCCCGGTGAGGACATGGGCTTCTTGCCTTCAGCCAGCAGAATGAACTGTCCGTCGTCCGGCCTGAGCAGATGACAGGATTGCCCGACCACCTCGGTGTCGAGGGCATCCCAACCAAGTACATCGCAGTAGAACGCGTCGACTTCGTCGCGGAACTCCTGGGTGAGGGTTCCCACCGGGAACGAGAGCTCCATATGGTTGAACCGCATCGTGGCCATGGTTCGCTCCTTCTCGCTGAGCGGCTTCCGAGCCCAATGCATCACGGGCCGGTGGCCGCTGGAGGTGAGACTGATAGTCACTCGTACATTGGCATACCTGAGGGCGGTGGGCACGCGGGTCGAGAGGGAGGCCCGGACGTCGGGCTCGGGTCCGCTGGGGCACAGTAGATTTGTAGCGTGTTCAACCACGCAATCGGTCCCATCGACAGGGTCCGGTTGGATAGTGGTCCCACGGCCCGGCGCCAGTGAAACGCTCCCTTCGCCACCCCATTTCCGGGTCCAAGCAGTCAACGGATCGGTCGTGGTCATGAACCCCCAGACCGGGGCCATCCTGGCCGCGGCTTCGTACCCGTCCTACAACCCGAGTGTCTGGGTTGGAGGGATCTCCACCGCCAATTACGACGCATTGCAGGCCAATCAATCCCTGAACAACTGGGCCATCGACTCCCAACTCGCTCCGGGATCCACGTTCAAGCTGGTCACGGCCACCTCGGCCCTGCAGACCGGGCTGATTACCCCGAATTACACCTTCGACGACACGGGAACCTATACGGCACCCGGGTGCTCCGGAGGGGCCGGATGCACGCTGAAGGACGACGTCGGTGACTCTCCCGCCGGTGATATCAACGTCTCCCAGGCCATCACCGCTTCGAGTGACACCTTCTTCTACAACATCGGCGCCATGTACTGGGATGCAAGGTCCCAATACGGCAACGACCCCATCCAGACCACTGCGGCCCAGTACGGCTTCGGACAGCCCACCGGCATCGACATCCCCAACGAGGCGATCGGTCGCGTGGACTCGAAGCCCGAGCGAGACAAGCTCTACGCCGCAGACCCCACCGACTTTCCCAACGACACGTGGTACACGGGCGACAACATGGAGTTGGCTTTCGGTCAGGGTGGCACGGTCATCACTCCCCTCCAGGAGGCGGTGGCCTATTCCACCTTCGCCAACTGGGCCAACGGCAGCGGTACCCGGTATGCCCCCGAAGTGGCCGCCGGCGTAGTCAGCCCCGACGGCAAAGTAGTCTCCACCGTCGCACCCAAGGTCACAGGACATGTCGACATTTCTCCGGCCAACTACCAGGCGATGGTCACCGGTTTCGAGGGCGTAATCACGACCGGGACTGGTTCGCAGGTGTTCGCCGGATGGGACCAGGCGGCCTTCACGCTCGGCGGAAAGACGGGGACGGCCAGTGTGGGGCTCGACGCTCATGGCAACCCACAGGAGCCGACCTCCTGGTTCGTGGCGTTCGGTCCCAATCCCAACCCGCAGTACGTGGTGGTCAGC
>DASZLD010000120.1:0-2694 GCA_035552655.1 Acidimicrobiales bacterium | reverse complement strand
GGAGGGATGGTGTCGACGCCGGCCGAGCTGAACACGTTCATGCGGGCCTACGTGGCCGGCCGCCTGTTCGGGCCCACCGTCCAGAAGGCCCAGCGGCAATTCGTGTCCGGTTCGTCGGGTCCCCCAGGGCCGGGCACCAACTCCGCCGGCTTGGCCATCTACCGGTACCAGACCAAGTGCGGCACGGTTTTCGGCCATACCGGGAACTTCCCGGGCTACACCATGTTCGCGGCGGCGACGTCAGACGGGAGCCGGTCGGTGGTGGTCGCCGTCAACACGCAGCTGAACGCCAACGAGCCCGTGTCGGCCGCGTACACGGCCTTGCGCAACGCAGAGTCCACCGCCGTGTGCGCGGCGCTGGCCGGCTGAACGCCCAGCGCCGCCGACCCCTTGGTCAGCTCCCGATCTCTTCGAGGACCTTGGCTGCGTGGCCGTCCGCCTTCACGTGGTACCAGGCCCGAGCGATCTTTCCCTTGTCGTCGATGAGAAAGGTCGACCGGATGACGCCGATCGACTTCTTCCCGTAGAGCGTCTTCTCGCCCCACGCCCCGTAGGCCTCGCCCACCGCATGGTCCGAGTCGGTCAGCAGGGAGAACTTGAGCCCGTACTTGGACCGGAACGCCTGGTGCTTGTCGGCCCCATCGGCGGAGATGCCCACCACCGGCACCTTGGCTCGGGTGAACTCCCTGAGGTTGTCGTTGAACTGGCACGCTTCTTTGGTGCAACCGGGCGTGTCGTCTCGGGGATAGAAGTACACGACCACCGGGTTCCCCTTGAAGTCGGCCAACGACACGCTCTTCCCGTCCTGGTCGGGCAGCTTGAATGCAGGTGCCTTGTCTCCAGCAGCGAGCTTTCCCATGGTGGGTCCCTTCTGGTGTGACCGGTCCAGCCGGACCGATCGTCGAGTAGCAACGGCCCTACCCTTGCATACCGACCTGCACGTTGGTCGGCTCCGCGATGAAGCTCCGCGGCGAAGCTCCCGACGTGGCAGAGTGATGGGACGGGAGCTCGGACGGACCGGGCTGAGAGGGCGCCTCGCTGGCGCCGACCGAACCTGATCCGGGTAATGCCGGCGGAGGGAGACCCCATGACGACAGTCGATGTCTCGATCGGGCAGCGAGCCGACCATCACCGGCGCAAGGTCTATGTCGAAGGCGACCGGGCTGGGGTCCGGGTGCCATGGGTCGAGGTGACCCTCTCGGACTCGCCGGGTAGAGCCGGGCCGGTGAGCAATGCTCCCGTCCGGCTCTACGACACCTCGGGACCGGGGTCGGTGCCCGAGGTGGGGCTCCCCGCCCTTCGCCATCCTTGGATCATCGACCGTTCCGATGTCACCCAGTACGAGGGCAGGCTCGTCGGCCGACGGGACGACGGGCGAGGTGCGCAGCGGCGGTCCGACCCCGCTCGCCCCCACCCGGCCCGAGATCGGCGCCCGATGCGTTCGACCGGGGGAGCAGTGACCCAGATGCACTACGCCCGTCGGGGCGAGATCACCCCGGAGATGAGCTTCGTGGCCATCCGCGAAGGTGTCCCCGAGACCCTGGTGCGCGACGAGCTGGCTGCCGGTCGGGCCATCCTCCCGGCCAACGTCAACCACCCCGAATCGGAGCCGATGATCATCGGGAGCCGCTTCCTGGTGAAGGTGAACGCCAACATCGGCAACTCGGCGGTGAGCGCCTCGATCGATGACGAGGTGGAGAAGCTCACATGGGCCACCCGTTGGGGGGCGGACACGGTGATGGACCTGTCCACCGGACCGGAGATCCACACCACCCGGGAGTGGATTCTCCGCAACTCGCCCGTCCCCATCGGAACCGTCCCCATCTACCAGGCGCTCGAAAAGGTCGACGGACAACCCGAGGAGCTGACCTGGGAGCTCTACCGGGACACTCTCATCGAACAGGCCGAGCAGGGGGTCGACTACTTCACCATCCACGCCGGCGTGTTGCTCCGCTATGTGCCCCTCACGGCCCGGCGGGTCACCGGCATCGTGAGCCGGGGCGGCTCGATCATGGCTGCCTGGTGCCTGGCCCACCACACCGAGAACTTCCTCTACACCCGGTTCGAGGAGATCTGCGAGATCATGGCCGCCTACGACGTCGCCTTCTCCTTGGGCGACGGGCTGCGCCCGGGCTCGATCGCCGACGCCAACGATGAGGCGCAGTTCGCCGAGCTCGGCACGCTGGGCGAGCTGACCGACGTGGCGTGGCGCTACGACGTCCAGACCATGGTCGAGGGACCGGGGCACGTACCGCTGCACCGGGTCGCCGAGAACGTCGTGCGGCAACAAGAGGTGTGCCACCGCGCCCCCTTCTACACGCTCGGCCCCCTGACCGTCGATATCGCACCGGGCTACGACCACATCACCTCGGCCATCGGGGCCGCGATGATCGGCTGGTTCGGGACCGCGATGCTGTGCTATGTGACTCCCAAGGAGCACCTCGGATTGCCCGACCGCGACGATGTGAAGGCCGGCGTCATCACGTACAAGATCGCGGCCCACGCCGCGGATCTCGCCAAGGGGCACCCGGACGCCCAGCTGCGCGACGATGCTCTCTCCCGGGCGCGATTCGACTTCCGCTGGGAAGATCAGTTCAACATCGGTCTCGACCCCGACACGGCGCGGCAATACCACGACGAAACGTTGCCGAAGGAAGCCCACAAAGTCGCGCACTTCTGCTCGATGTGCGGACC
>DASZLD010000119.1:0-51478 GCA_035552655.1 Acidimicrobiales bacterium | reverse complement strand
GTACGCCGTGGCCGACGCCAGGAACGGCCGTGGCCGAATCCGGTTCCCGGGCAACGGCCGGATTAGGGTTTCGGGCGTCATGCACAAGGGCCGTCTGGAGAGTCTCAGCGACAGTGTCTTCGCTGTGGCCATGACCCTGCTGGTCTTCGATCTCCGGTTGCCGCCTTCCAACCTGGTCAGTGGGTTCGGCCACTACTTCACCAGCCGGTGGCCGCACTACGTCGGCTTCGCCCTCTCCTTCGCCATGATCGCCATGATCTGGGTCGAGCACCACTGGATCTTCCACCAGCTCCGCAAGGTCGACAACGTGCTGGTCGGGCTCAACATGTTGCTGTTGGCCCTGGTGGTGCTGCTCCCCTTCCCCACCGCCACCCTGGCCTCGTACCTCAGGGGCCATCCCTATGACGAGCACCTGGCCATCGCCGCCTACGCGCTCACCTTCGTGGCCATCGCCATCGTGATGGCCGGCATGTGGCTGTGGGCCTCACGCCGGGAGCGCCTCACCGACCCCGACCTCAGCGAGAGGGACGTGAGGATCCTGTCCAACCGAGTGCTGCTCTCGCCCGTCGTGTACCTGGTCGGTTTCGGCATCTCCTTCGCCACCGACGTGGGCGGTCTGATCATCATCTCCATCGGCGCCCTGTCGTACCTATGGAAACCGGAGACCAGCGTGGACCGGGTGCCCAGGAAGGACCGTCGACAGCACGACGAGCTGGAGGCGTAGGACTGGACGCGTCGGAACGACCGGTTGCGGTCCACCACTGGCCGACGCCGCGCTGGGATACTGCCGACACCGAGGATTCGGGGTCCCTGGCTGCCGTTTCCCTCGCCATGTCACGTCGCTCCGGCGACCCAACGAAACGAGGCACACCATGACCACCGAGAACCCTGCACCCCCACCTGCCTATGAGGCCCCTGTTCCTCACCCCGTCCAACTGACGATCCCCCACCAAGCCGAATACTCTCGGGGATTGTCCGTCCTCGGGGTGATCTTCTTCATCGGCAAGATCATCGGGGCCATCCCCGTGCTGATCGTGCTCTACATCCTGATGATCATCTTCGAGGTCGGCGCCTGGATCATGCAGTTCGCCGTCCTGTTCACGGGCAAGTACCCCGAGGGTGCCCACCAGTTCTTCAGCGGCGTCATCCAGTTGAGCGCCCGCACCCAGGCCTGGGTTTTCGGCCTCAGCGACACCTACCCCGGGTTCAGCCTCAAGTAGGCACGCGCCCCCTGCACACCGTGTGGCTCAGTACGGGCCCCTCGGTGTGCAGGGGACCAGCCCGCTTCTAGACCTGCTCGGCGACCGGCGCCAAGGGCTGCTCGACTTCGACCGGCTCCGGGTAGTTGCTCACCACGATGGTGCTGGCGATCTTGTCCCACAACTCCTGCTTGTTCTTGTCCCACATGAGCATGAAGACCAGTACGACCCAGGCGGGGAAGAAGATCGACGAGATCAGCCCCATGACGACGTACTTGCCCACGAACTCGCGCAGGGCCATCGTCCCCCATGTCGCCACCTCACCGGTCTGAAGCTTGATGCATTTGATGCGCAGGATCTGCATGGCCGGCGTCTCGCCCCGACGCCAGATGAACAGCGACCAAATGAGGTACCCGATGCCCAGGGTGACGATGGCCAGCAGGCCATCGAGCAGGTACTGGCCGAGCCGGCGTCCTGCCGTGGTGAAGGTGACCCCGATGGGCAGCATCTTGACCTGCCCGCAGTTGTCACAGCCGGCCCGATCGTTCGGCGAAGGTTGGCCACAGCGTGGGCAAGGCGTGGTGGGCACGAAGTACCCGGTCGGCCCAGGACCGGGGGCCGGTGCGGGGCCAGGAGCCGCCTGACCGGCAGCTCCGCCAGCCGTCTCGGGCGGGTACCAGTTCCCGTCCGAAGCCTGCCACCATCCTTCACCCTGTGAAGCAGTGCTCATGCGATTCCCCTTTGCTACGGCGCCCGTCGGCGACGTGAAACGTCGCTCCGTGGCGACCTAATTGCGCATAGTAATCACTTCTGACCGGCCGTGCTCAAGATCCTGGAGCCGTTCAGCCGGGGTCTGACGGGATCAGGCGCCGGCTCGGCCGTAGTCGTCTTCCAGGCGGACGATGTCGTCCTCACCGAAGTAGTCGCCGTGCTGAACTTCGATGAACACCACATCGGTGGTACCCGGGTTCTCGATGCGGTGGTCGGTGCCGACCGGTATGTCGACCGACTGGCCGGCGACCAGGTCGAATTCTGTTCCGTCCAGCGTGACCCTCGGAGCACCGGTGACGATGAACCAATGCTCGGACCGGCGGGCATGGCGCTGATAGCTCAAGCGCTTCCCGGGCAGCACCACGATCCGCTTCACCTTGTGGGTACCGTCGTCGTCGAGCACGGTGTAGCTGCCCCACGGCCGCTGGTCGGTCTCCAGACCGTCTCCGGCGCCCATCACGCCACCCGCTCGGCGGCCCGCACGGCGTTGCGCAACAACATGGCCCGGGTCATGGGGCCGACGCCGCCCAGACGCGGGGTGAGCCACCCGGCCACTTCGGCCACCGACTCGTCCACGTCCGACAACAGCTTCTTGCCCTGCCACGAGGTTCCCGCCCCCACCACCGCGGCTCCCGGCTTGACCATGTGTGGCGTGACCAGGCCGGCGCGGCCGGCTGCAGCCACCACCACGTCGCCCTGGCGCACCAGGTGGGCCAAGTCGTCGACGCCGGTGTGCACGACAGTGACCGCGGCGTTGCAACCCGGGCGCTTCATGGCCAGGAGGAGGGCGAGGGGGCGTCCGATGGTCAGGCCCCGGCCGATCACCACCACGTGGCGGCCCTCGACGGGCACGTCGTTGGCATGGAGCAGGTCGACGATGCCGGCCGGTGTGCACGGCAACGGACCCGGCGCGCCCATGACCAACCGGCCCAGGTTGACCGGGTGCAATCCGTCGACGTCCTTTTCCGGGTCCACGGCCAGCAGCGTCCGCTCTTCGTCGAGACCGTCGGGCAGCGGAAGCTGCACCAGGTAGGCGTTGACCGCCGGGTCCTGGTTGAACCGGGTGATCACCGATTCGAGCTCGGCCTGGGAGGTGGTGGCGGGCAGGTGTTCGTGCACCGAGTTGATGCCCACCTCGGCACAGTCGGCGTGCTTCATGGCCACGTACCGGGAGCTGGGCCCGTCGTCGCCGACCAGTATCGTTCCCAGGCCCACGTGGGCGCCGGCCGAGCGCAAGCGAGCCACGCGGTCGGTGACCTCGGCTCGAATCCTGGCGGCCAACGCCTCGCCGTCGAGCACCTTGGCAGTCATGTCGTTCCTCTCATCTTCACGTTTCGCTTCGAGGGCCGGTTAGGGTCGCCCGGTTTCCGGGACTAGTGCCGGAAGTGGCGCTCGCCACCGGTGGTCACCACGGCGATGCCGGCCTCGTCGGCTGCCGCCATGACCTCGTCGTCCCGGATCGAACCCCCGGGCTGGACGACCGCGCCCACCCCGGCGTTGGCCAGCACCAGCAAGCCGTCGGGAAACGGGAAAAAGGCATCGCTGGCCGCCGCCCCACCCCGGGCCCGTGACTCTGCCTTGGACACAGCCAGCTCGGCCGCCACCACACGTGACTGCTGGCCGGCGCCCACGCCCACCGCTTGGCCGTCAGTCACGATGGCGATGGCGTTGGACGTCGTCCGGGCGCACACCTTCCAGGCCAGGGCCAGGTCCCGCCACTGCGACTCGGTCGGCTGTTTCTTCGTGGCCACCTGCCAGTCGGAGGGTTGGACCACGAACCGGTCGGCGTCCTGGACGAGAAAGCTGGCGCCCAGGCTCCGGAACTGGCGCACCAGCGGCTCGGGGGCCGGGGCCGACAGCAGCCGGGTGGCCTTGCGCTTCGAGGACAGTTGGGCCAGCGCATCGTCGTCGTAGGAGGCAGCAATGATCAGGTCGGCCTGGGGCCCGGCGGCAATGCGCTCGGATACTTCCAGGGTCAGCCGCCCACCGATGGCCACCACCCCGCCGAAGGCCGAGGTGGGATCGCACTCGAGCGCCCGCTGGTAGGCCGTGGGGAGATCGCCGGCCACGGCGGCGCCGCAGGGATTGGCGTGCTTGATGATGGCCACGGCCACGTCGTCTGCGGATGCCAGCTCGTGGACCAGGCGCCAGGCCGCATCGGCATCGAAGACGTTCAGGTAGGAAAGCTCCTTGCCCCCGTGCTGGACGACCTGGTCCCACCACGTGCTCTGCCCGTGGACCCGGTAGCGGGCGCCGTGTTGGTGCGGGTTCTCGCCATAGCGCATGGACCCGGCCCGCTCCAAGGTGAGGTGGATGCTGGGGGGCAGGATGGCATCGGTGGCCGCCTTGGCGTCATCGGTATCTGGGCCTGCCGCGGGCTCTCCCGACTCGTCGAACCAGGCCACGATGGCGGCGTCATAGGCAGCAGTGTGGGCGAACGCGGCCCGGGCCAGCTGCCTTCGGGTCCCATCGGACAGAGAGCCCCGGGTGCGGAGCTCATCGAGGACCGCGCCATAGGCGTCGGGATCGACCACGATGCCGACGTGAGCGTGGTTCTTGGCCGCGGCCCGGACCATGGTGGGGCCGCCGACGTCGATCAACTCGATCGAGGGGTCCGAGGAGAACGGATAGAGGTTGCAGACCACCAGATCGATGAGCCCGATGCCCCGACGCTCCACGTCGGCCATGTGCTCCGGATTGGACCGGTCGGCCAGGATCCCTCCGTGGATGGTGGGATGGAGGGTCTTGACCCTCCCGCCCAGCATCTCCGGTGCGCCGGTCAGATCGGCCACCTCGACGTGCTCGATACCGGCTCGGCCCAGAGCCTCGGAGGTCCCACCACTCGAGACCAGGTCCCAGCCGAGATCGGACAGGCCTCGGGCCAGGTCCTCCACGCCGGTCTTGTCGTATACGGACAGCAATGCCCTCATCGGTCCACCTCCGGACCTGATCCTCGTGCATGGGCCGGGGTGGCCGCCAACCCGTCCACGAAGCGCCGAATGGTGGCGGGATAGAGCGTTCGCTCCACCTCCTTGATCCGCTCGTGCAGACTGTCCACCGTGTCCCCGGGTAGCACGGGCACGGCCTGTTGGGCCAGGACGGGCCCGGCGTCCATCTCCAGGGTGGCCAGGTGCACGGTGGTGCCCGTCTCGGCCACCCCCGCGGCCAGGGCATCCTCTACCGCATGCCAACCGGGGAAGGCGGGCAGCAAGGCGGGATGGGTGTTGAGGACCAGCCCGGGATAGGCGGTGTGGATGGGGTCGGCCAGGACCGTCCCGAATCCGGCCATCACCACCACGTCCACCCCGTGCCGTTGCAGCACATCGGTGATCCCCTTGGTGTAGGCGGTGCGGTCGAATCGAGGACCAAAGCCGCCGAACTCCTTCCGGTCCACCAACTCGGTGACGATCTCGTAGTCGATGGCCACGTCCAGGGCCCGGCAGGGCCGGTCGGCCACCACCAGCTCGACGGGCAGAGCGGTCCGCAGAATCGCCTCCAGGATGGTGCCGCTCCCCGAGGCCAATACCCCGATACCGAGGGCCTTTTGAGGGTCGCGGCGATCCACGGGGGCACGCTACCAGCGCCATGACCGGTCTCATCCGGCCCGAACCCAGCCGGCCGACGACGAGCCCGAGGGGCGGCTCGGAGCCCCCCGCGCTTGTGAAGTAGCCCGGCGCGTGCTTGCATCGGCGCCGTGCGACGGGCATTTCCGCTACTGCTGGCCGCAGGCATTGTGGGGTCCCTGGCCCTCCCGGCCATGGCTGGGGCAGCCGGGCCGTCCCTGTCGACCCTGATGACGACGCAGGTCCCGGCCGGATTCGTGCCCACGGCCACCGGGAACGGCAAGTCGGACCAGCCCACCACCACCGAACCGCGGTCACAGTCCGGTCAGGTCCCCATCACCCCCGAGCTGTACCTCCGCGATCCCCCGACCACCGGGAAGGGCACCACCTTGCCCACCCTGTGGCGGTTGTGGTGGGACCCGGCGTCACAGCAGGCGCTGACCGTATCGCTGGCCCAGTACTCCGACTCCTCCATGGCCGCCACGGCCATCTCCCAGCTGAACACGTCGCTCACCGGGGCCGTGGGGAACAGTGGCCTCACCCTCACCTCGGTCTTCGTCCCGCAGGGCCTCCCCGGTGCCCACGGCTACAACCTGGCCGCCACCAGCTCGGCTACCCCGACCAAGTCACCGTTCACGGTGAGCGCCGTGCTGTTCCGCACCGGGACGGTCGAGTACCTGGACACCATCCTGGCTGCCGGCACCGAGCCGGCCACCGGCGCGGTGAGCGCGTTTGCCCTGGCCCAGTACCACAGCGCGGTGGCCAGGCCGCTGGTGCATCCGGCCGCCGTCGTCCAGCACGCCGCCACCTGGCCCTGGATCGCCGGCGGCGTGGTCGTGGTAATCCTGGTGCTGGTGGCCTTCATCGCCCGCCGGCGTGCGGTGGTCAAACGCCGTCGGCGCCATCGCCACGCGCAGCGGCGCAGGCCACGGGGCACGCCCCGGGGGACGCCGGGCCTTCCCATGAGCCGCTGACCCCACCCGACCGGCCGGGCCGGCGACGCTCCGGTCTCGAGCTCAGGGCTGGAGGGAGCGAAGCAGGCTCTCGTCGAAGGCCTCCAGGGAAGCCACGGTGGCATCGCAGAACCCCCATCGGGGCGATGAGAAGGCGGCGGGCTCGGGTACCGCCACCACCCGCATGCGGGCCGCCTTGGCTGAGATGGCGCCGTTGAAGGAGTCCTCCACGGCCAAGCAGGTGACCGGGTCCAGGCCCAGTTTCGCTGCCGTGGACAGATAGGGGCCCGGGTGGGGCTTACCCAGGGGCTCCCACTCCGCCGAGTGCCACACCGACACCAGGGACTGGATGTCCAGCCGGGCCAGGGCGGCCTCGATGACCACGGCGTACGATCCCGAGCACACGGCCACGGCCAGGCCCAGGTCCCGGCACAGCGTCAAGGCCTCGACCGCGCCGGGCATGGGCGTTCCCTCGGCCGCGATGATGTCGGCCACCGCCGCGGTGATGCCCCGCTCCACCTCGACCGGGTTGGGACCCGTCCAGGGAAAGCGGTCCCACCAGTAGCGGACGGCGTCGTCGATCCGCAGTCCCATCGTCTGGCGTACGTCGGACTGGGTCAGGTGCAGCCCCAGCCGGCCGAAGATCTCGATCTCCGCCCGTCGCCAGAACGGCTCGGAGTCGATCAGCAGGCCGTCCAGATCGAAGATGACCGCGCTGATCGGGCGAGCGGCGTAGGCCGATGCCGAAGCGACGTCGGTGATCAGGCGAGCTTCCGCACGATGTCGACCATGGCCTCACCGGCTTCGGTCGGGTTCTGGGCCACGGTGACCCCGGCGGCGGACAGGGCGTCCATCTTGGCCTGGGCCGTGCCCTTCGACCCCGAGATGATGGCGCCGGCATGGCCCATCTTCCGGCCCGGGGGCGCGGTCACGCCGGCCACGTAGGACACCACCGGCTTGGTCACCGAGGATCCGATGAACTCGGCCGCCTCCTCTTCGGCTGACCCGCCGATCTCACCGATCATCATCACAGCCCGGGTGTCGGGGTCGGCTTCGAATGCCTCCAGGCAGTCGATGAAGCTGGTTCCCGGCACCGGGTCGCCGCCGATGCCCACGCAGGTGGTCTGGCCCACGCCCTGCTGGGAGAGTTCGTGGAGCGCCTGGTAGGTCAGCGTGCCCGAACGGCTGACGATGCCCACCGGGCCCCCAGCCAGGGCGATGTCACCCGAGGTGATACCGATGTTGCACTTCCCGGGGGAAATGATGCCCGGGCAGTTGGGTCCGAGCAGCCGGGTACCGGGAAACTCGCGCCGGAGCCGGTTGAAGGCCAGGGCCTCGTCCTGGGCCGGGATCCCTTCGGTGATGCACACCACGAAGGGAATGCCGGCCGCCGCCGCCTCGATGATGGCGTCGGCCGCGAACTTGGGCGGCACCGAGATGAACGAGGCGGTGGCTCCGGTGGCCGCGACGGCTTCGGCCACCGTGGCATAGACCGGGATCCCCTCGATCTCCGAGCCGCCTCGGTTGGGGTTGGTGCCGGCCACGATCTTGGTCCCGTAGGCCCGGTTGCGGAGGCCGTGGTAGAGCCCCTGGCTGGTGGGGCTGATGCCCTGGACCACCACGGTGGTGTTCTCGTCGACGAAGATGCTCATGACTTTCCTCCTGCGAGAGCGACGGCGCGCCGGGCGGCGTCGATCATGGTCGGCTCGGCGACCAGTCGGTCCGAGAGATGGTCGGCCAGGATCTGCCGTCCGGCGACGGCGTTAGTGCCGTCCAGGCGCAGCACGATGGGCGACGAGATGTCCACCCGCTTGAGGGCTTCGAGGACCCCGTTGGCCACCTCGTCGACCCGGGTGATGCCACCGAAGATGTTGACGAAAATCGATCGAACGGCCGGGTCCGAGTTGATGACCTCCAGGGCGGCCGCCATGACATCGGCATTGGCCCCTCCACCGATATCGAGGAAGTTGGCGGCGGTACCGCCGCACTGGTTGACCACATCCAGCGTGCTCATGGCCAGGCCGGCCCCGTTGGCGATGATGCCCACGGATCCGTCGAGCCCGATGTAGTTGAGGCCCCGGGCCTTGGCCCGCGCCTCGCGCTCGTCCTCTACGTCACTGCCGGCGAACTCTTCCCATTCGGGGTGCCGGAAAGCGGCATTGTCGTCCAGGGTCACCTTGGCGTCGAGGGCATGGACCCGGCCCTCGGGGGTGAGGATGAGCGGGTTGATCTCGGCCAGGTCGCAGTCGCCCTCCACGTAGCACCGGTAGAGGCGGACCAGCAGCTCGGCCGCCTGGGCCCTGGCCTCCTCGTCGAGGTTGGCCTCATCGACCCAGGCCCGGGCCTCTTCCTCGGACAGCCCGTCCACCGGGTCGATATGGATCGTGGCGATGGCGTCGGGATTGCTGACCGCCACCTCTTCGATCTCCACGCCGCCCTCGGCCGAGAGCATGCCCAGGTGGAGCTTGGCCCCGCGGTCCAGCGTGAAGCTGGCGTAGTACTCCTTGGCGATGTCGGAGGCGTGCTCGATCCACAGCCGCTCGACCACGTGACCCTTGATGTCCAAGCCCAGGATGTTCCCGGCATGGGTGCGCACCTCGTCGGCATCGTCGGCCAGCTTTACCCCGCCGGCCTTGCCGCGACCGCCCACCTTGACCTGGGCCTTCACCACTACGGGGTAGCCGGCCTGATCAGCCTGTTCGACGGCCTCGTCGACGGTGTCGGCCACTCCTCCTTTGGACATGGGAATGCCGAACCGGGCGAAGTACTGCTTGCCCTGGTACTCGAAGAGATCCACCGGATCTGTTCCTCTCTGTTCGCTCTAGCTGCTGTGTGTGCTCGATCTGCTGTGCTGCTGTGCTGCTGTGTCTGTCGATGTTGGCCGGCTGTGTCTGCCGATGTCGCGCGCGTCGTCGATGCCGGTGCGGAGGTCGCCGGCTCAGTCGCCCTCGCGCTCGTCGAGGGTCTCTTCCAGCCACTTTCCGATGGCCGGAAGGGGTGCCCCAGGCGTGAACACCTCGGCCACCCCCTGGTCCTTCAGAAGTGGAATGTCCCCTTCGGGGATGATCCCACCCACGAGAACCAGCACATCGTCGAGGTCTTGCTCCCGCAATCCGGCGATGACCCTGGGCACCAGGGTGAGATGGGCGCCGGAGAGCAGGGACAGTCCGACGGCATCGGCGTCCTCTTGGATCACCGCTTGCACTACCTGTTCTGGGGTCTGGTGCAGTCCGGTGTAGATCACTTCGAAGCCCGCGTCACGAAGGGCTCGGGCTATGACCTTGGCGCCGCGGTCGTGCCCGTCAAGACCGGGCTTGGCCACGACCACTCGATATGGTCGTTTCACGGAGGCTGATACTAAGCGCTGACTGAGTATGGGGCGCCAAACGGGGGGTTGCCTGCCTGGTCACGAGGGTTCGCGGGGTCGTGCCGTCGGGCGAATTGGGCGTGGTACGTTCGTGCCAAGGCCTGCGAGGTCGACTACCCATACCGGAGGGCGCCGTGGCCACGCCGGCCGAAGCTGTGGAACCACCCGACGACAGCACGCCTCACCCGGACACCTCCTCGTCTCGAGCCGTGGTCATGGGCATGGTGCGCATGGCGCGCCCGCGGCAATGGATCAAGAACCTGCTGGTCTTCGTGGCTCCCGGTGCGGCTGGGGTCCTGACCCACGGAGATGCCCTGCTCAAGGCGCTGGGCGCCTTCGGGATCTTCTGTATCGCCGCCTCGGGCACGTACTTCCTCAACGACACCATCGACGCCGACCGGGACCGCCTCCATCCCACCAAGCGGTACCGACCGGTGGCCTCGGGAGTGGTCACCCCCCGGCTGGCCATCGGGGTGGGCTCCGTGTTGCTGGTCCTGTCATTCGCCCTGGCCTGGTGGCTGGCCGGGTACCGATTGGCCCTGGTGGTGGGGCTGTACGTGGTGATCACCACCGTCTACAGCCTCTGGCTCAAGCACGAGCCGATCATCGATCTGGCCGCCGTCAGCTCGGGTTTCGTGTTGCGAGCCATCGCCGGCGGCATCGCCACCGGGGTCGTGCTCTCGGACTGGTTCCTCATCGTGGCCAGCTTCGGCTCCCTGCTCATCGTGACCGGGAAGCGGTCCGGGGAGCAGAAACTCCTGGGCGCCAACCAGGCCCAGATCCGCCAGACGCTGGGGCGCTATGACCCGTCCTTTCTGCAAACGGTCCGGACGCTGTCGGCCGCGGTGACGGTGACCGCCTACTGTCTCTGGGCCTTCGACCGGGCCGTGGCCATCCATCCCGGGCACCACCCCATCTGGTTCCAGCTGTCGATCGTGCCCTTTGTGCTGGGACTGCTCCATGTGGTCCGCCAGCTCGATGCCGGCCGGGGCTCTACCCCCGAGGACCTGGCGCTGGGCGACCGGCGGCTGCAGATCTACGGCGTCACCTGGGTCGTCTTGATCGTGGTGGGGGTCTATGCCTAGGAAGTCCGGACGGCCGGGCGCTTCCGGGGCCGGCGCCGTGCGCTCGGAGCTGACCGGGTGGGGACGCACGCCGGCGACGGCGGCCGACGTCGTCCATGCTGTGCATCCCGACATCGTCGACGGCGTGGTCAGCGGGACCATGGCCGGCGGCGACCGCCCCGACCGCGGACTGATCGCTCGGGGCCTGGGGCGCAGCTACGGGGACGCGGCCCAGAACGCGGGCGGGACGGTGGTCGACGCCACCTGGCTCGATGCCGTCCATCATGTCGATCTCGAAGCCGGGCTGCTCACCGTGGGGGCGGGGGTGAGCCTGGAAACCCTGATGGAGCGGTTCGTGCCCTTGGGCTGGTTCGTCCCGGTGACGCCGGGAACCCGCCTGGTCACGGTGGGCGGCGCCATCGCCGCCGACATCCACGGGAAGAACCACCATCGTGACGGCAGCTTCTGCAGCCACGTGACGGCCATGACCCTGGTCACCCCCACCGGGACCTGGGACATCTCGGCGGCATCGCATCCCGATCTGTTCTGGGCCACCGCCGGTGGGATGGGGCTCACCGGCGTCGTCACCCGGGCCACGCTGCAGATGATCCCGGTGGAATCGAGCTACATGCTGGTCGACACCGAACGAGCCTCGGATCTCGATGACGCCATGTCCCGCATGGTCTCGGGGGACGACGGGTACCGCTATTCGGTCACCTGGATCGACTGCCAGTCCACCGGCAAGAACCTGGGTCGCTCCGTGCTCACCCGTGGTGATCATGCCCGCCTCGACGAGCTCCCGGACGCGCTGCGGCGCGCCCCGGACAAGGCCCGTCGTTTCGTGCCCAAGACACTGGTCAACGTGCCTATCACCCCGCCGAGCGGCCTTCTCAACCCACTGACCGTGGGCGCCTTCAACGAGTTCTGGTTCCGCAAGGCGCCCAAGTTCCAAGTGGACAAGCCCCAGCACATGACCGGGTTCTTCCACCCCCTGGATGGCGTGGGCGCCTGGAACCGGCTGTACGGGAAACGGGGATTCCTGCAATACCAGTTCGTGGTGGCCGACCGTCACGCCGAGACGGTGCGGCGGATCATCGAGCAACTCACCGAGCTGAAGCTGGCCTCGTTCCTCGCCGTGTTGAAGCGGTTCGGCCCCGGGGACCCCGGTCCCCTCTCGTTCCCCATGCCGGGGTGGACGCTGGCCCTCGACCTCCCGGTCGGCTACGACCAGCTCGACCGCTTGCTCGATGGCTTCGACGAGCAGGTGGCCGAAGTGGGGGGCCGGGTCTACCTGGCCAAGGATTCACGGGTGGCCCCGGCCATGTTCGAGCGCATGTACCCCGAGCTCGATGCGTGGCGGGCGGTGCGCGACCGGGTCGACCCCGAGGGCGTCCTGCAGTCGGACCTGAGCCGTCGACTCGGGCTCACCGGGGACTCGGCCGGGACAACCGAGCGGGCCCGGCCGACGACGACCGCAACCTCGCCGTCGGCGAACTCCAAGACCACGGCCGGCGCCGAGACAGCGGCGAAGAAGGCCACGGCGACGAGAACCACCGCGAAGAAGGCCACGGCGACGAGAACCACCGCCAAGAAGGCGTCGGCCAAGAAGGCTCCAGCCAAAAAATCGACGGCGAAGCGGGCCTCGGCCGCCACACAGGCCACGGCCACCAAGGCGGGGGCCGACGCCGGTCAGCCCGCACCAACCGACGGTGCCTCAGGCGCCGAGACAGGAAGAGGACGGACAGACGCATGATCGACGCCACGGGACGACCGCAGTCGGTGCTGGTGCTGGGAGGGTCATCGGAAATTGCCCAATCCATCATCAAGCAGCTGGTCCCCGGCCGATGCCGGACGGTTGTCCTGGCTGGGCGGAAGTCGCCCCGCCTCACCGAAGCAGCCGCGGTGGCCCGGGCCGCCGGGGCCGACGCCGTGGAGGAAGTCGATTTCGACGTGACCGACGTGAGCGGCCACAGCGCTTTCGCCGCCGATGTCTTCGAGCGCTTCGGCGACTTCGACGTCGTGGTCGTAGCCGCCGGGGTGCTGGGCGACCAGGACATCGATGAAGAGGATCCGGCCTCGGCCGCGGCGGTGATCACCACCAACTTCACCGGGGTGGCCGCAGCCATGCTGGCCATCTCGAGCCGGCTCCGCGCCCAGGGTCACGGCCGCATCGTCGTCCTCTCCTCGGTGGCGGGCGAGCGGGCCCGGCGGGCCAACTTCATCTACGGCTCGTCCAAGGCCGGGCTGGACGCCTTCTCCCAGGGACTGGGCGATGCCTTGGTGGGCAGCGGGGTCCGGGTCATCATCGTTCGACCCGGCTTCGTGGTCGGGCGGATGACCGAGGGCATGCAGGCCCAGCCCTTCTCCACTACCCCCGACGCCGTGGCCACCGCCGTGGTCCACGGGATCCAAGCCGGCGCCTCAGAGGTCTATGCGCCCGCCGTCCTCCGGTGGGTGTTCATGGCCATGCGCCACCTCCCCCGCCTGGTATGGCGGCGCCTGCCCAGCTGAGCCATCAGCCGCCTGTTCATCCACCTGCCGCCTGCCGATCAGCCGGGCGCCACCGGCCGACGGCGGCGTCAACCGGCCACAGCGATCAGGGCACCCGCGCCGACATGGTGATGAAATCGCGAGCGCTGGCCGAGAAGTACCGTGACGGCGAGTTCACCTCGTCGTTGGTCAACCGGGTGCCGTTGGTGCCCGAGGCGGGCTGACCGGCAGGGGGGGCGAAGCTGAAGAAATTGACCCACGAGGTGTTGATGTCCATCTCCATGGCCCTGACCGCACCGGCGTGCTGGAGGACGTTGGCCAGGTCGACGATGGACAGTCCTGAACCGCCGACGTAGACGAGGGCGCCATCGGCCGTGACCCCGACCCCCGACCGCCACACCCGGAAGGCGCCACCCAGGGTGTTGCCCCACCGGGTGTTGTCCGTCTGGTTCAGGCCGGGAACCGGCTGGCCGTTGTCCACGATCAGATCAAGGTTCTGGCGGACGGCGACGACGTTGGCGTTCATGGTGACGTCCCTGCCCCATACCCCCACCGTGGGAGTGCCGTTGCGGTAGATGACCAGCGAGGCAGCCCCGGTGACCAGCGGGACGGCCATGTGACCATCGGCGTAGTAGCCACCCTGAGCGTCCCCCATCAAGAAGCCGGAGTTGAACGCGGCCACCAGGGACGTCGCCGCCGAGGCCGGGATGGGAGAGTTGTTGACGTAGGGGCCTCCGGATCCGGGGATGGACTCGCCCTCGTACAGCGAAGCCCTGAGCAGCGTGGTGTCCATCCAGGCCACCCCGGTGACCTCGCTGGTGTAAGTGGAGTCGGGACGGACGTAGGCGGCGTACATGGCGGGGATGCCGCCCACCGTGCGCCCGATCGGATGCCACTGACCCTCACCGGCGATGGGGGGTGTGGCCAGAGGAACCATGGCCGTCGGTGGCGGCAGGTGAGGCGGCCCGACCGTCGGAGCAGGAATGGCCGACTTGGTCGGCGCCGGGATGGCCCCGGACTTGGGCTTGCCCCCCTTGGGCGGCTGGTGGTGGGAGTACCAGAAGTTCTCCACCGAGGTCACGATGCCCCCGCCGCCGTTCTCGCGCATCCACTCGGCGAACCGGGTGCTCACCGGTCCGTTGGCCGGGTTGGTCATGAACGACCCGAGCGATACCCAGATCGGGGTCATCAACAACAAGACGATCAGAAGGATGGTGAACTTGGGGTGGCGGCCGATGATCGTCCGGCGCCGGCGGACCATCTCCTTATGGCGCTGCCGGCGAATGCGGCGCCGCTGCTTGGGCGTGCGGGCCCCACCGGGCCGATGCCGGGGCCCCGGACCCGAGGACGCAGACGGGCGCTCGGGCGGGCCCCCCGGACGGCGGGGACGGGGCCGATCGTCGACCACGAGGGGACGGCCACTCGCCTCCAGCTGACGGCCGCTCGGCTCCATGGCCCGGCCGGCGGGCTGGCGCGACCCGTTGCCGTTGTTTCCTCCGGATGCACCGCCAGTTGGCGGACCACCGGGCGGCGGGCCTCCGGGCGGACCACCAGGACGGCGGGGAACGGTGGGCCCCCCGTCGCGCGTCACCACGGCAGCACCCCGCGACGGACGTCGCTCGCTGTCTTCGTGATCGATCGGGGTGGCGGGGCCAACACATCCTCCACTGGCTCGGCCCGAGCTCGGCCCGATTGAGGTGCGAAACCGACGGAGCCCTCTGTTCCTGGTCCGTCCGCCGAGCTAGTCATAGAGATCTTCGGCCCTAGTCTCGCATGCCCGGGCCACCATCCGTGGGCACCCTACTCGCCGTTACCATCGTGGCCGCGGTACCCACCGTCGACCCCGAGCACCGAGATGCTCAGCACCCTGGTCAGGCGCGCTTCACGGGAGCCATGCGCAGGAGCAACTGCTTCCGCCCTACCCCCGCGAATTGCACCGTGGCCTCGGCATTCTCGCCCGTGCCGCTGGTGGCCAGCACCGTTCCCTCCCCCCACCGGCCGTGCACCACCACGTCGCCGGCCTCCAGCCCGAGCGCTTCGGCGCCGGTGGTGACCGGATCGGGTCGCTTGACCCCGCTGCCATAGCGGTCCCCGGGAGTGGCGATCCCGGTCCCGAACCGGCTGAGCCCCGGCGTACCCGCGGGCCGATCGTTGTCCCAGGCATCCCGACCCGGCGCCGATCGCCGGCCGCCGAAGTCGCTGGTCGACGCGCCGACCTCCCGCACCAGCTCGGCCGGCATCTCGGTGAGAAACCGGCTGGGTACGTTGCTGCCCGTCTTGCCCCACAGCATCCGACTCCAGGCATGGGAGACGAACAGGTACTTCTCGGCCCGGGTGATGCCGACGTAGCACAGCCTCCGCTCCTCTTCGAGCTCGACTGGATCACCCAGGGCCCGAAAATGGGGAAAGATGCCGTCTTCCATCCCGACCAGGAACACGGCGGGAAACTCCAGACCCTTGGCGATATGCAGGGTCATGAGCGATACCCGACTGGGATCACCGTCCAGCTCGTCGGAATCGGCCACCAGCGCAGCCGCCTCCAGGAATTCCGGGAGCGACCGGTACTCGGCGGCCACGCCGGCCAGCTCGTCGATGTTCTCCACCCGGCCCAGGGCCTCGATGCTGCCTTCGGCCAAGAGCTCGCTGCGATAGCCGGTGCGCTCGGCCACCGCCGAGGTCAGCTCGCCGGGGCCCAAAGGTCCGTCGGCATCGTGGTCGCCGCCCGTATCGCCCGACGGGACCGACCCCAGACCGTCAGCGTCGCCGGTGGTCTGGCCGGTGGGCTGGTCGTCCCACTCGCCCTCCACAGGGAAGGCGTCGAAGGCCTCGTCCTCGCCCGGCTCCGGCCTGGTCATCCGGTCCCGCAGCTCGTCGAGCAGCGAGGCCAGGTCGGCGAGGGCCTTGACCGCCTTACCGGTGATCCCGGCCTCATCGGCCCGGCCCACGGCATCGCCGAACGACACCCCGTTGAGCTGGGACCACCCGGCCAGGCGGGACACCGACGTCTCACCCACTCCCCGCTTGGGCACGTTGACGATGCGCCGCCAGCTCACCTCGTCGTCCGGATTGACCAGGACCCGCAGGTAGGCCAAGACGTCTTTCACCTCGCGACGGTCGTAGAACCGGGTACCGCCCACCACCTTGTAGGGCACCTCGTGACGGACCATCGCCTCTTCCAGAGCACGGCTCTGCGCGTTGGTCCGGTAGAAGACGGCGACGTCGCCCCACCGGACACCCTGCTCCCGATGGAGCCGACCGATCTCGCTCGAGACCCACGCCGCTTCGTCATGCTCGTCCTCGGCCCGGTACCGGGTGATCCGGTCCCCCTCGCCAGCATCGGTCCACAACGTCTTGGGCTTCCGGGAGACGTTGTTGGCGATCACCGCGTTGGCGGCATCGAGGATGTTCTGGGTCGACCGGAAATTCTGCTCGAGGGTCACGGTGGTGGCATCGGGAAATGCCTTTTCGAACTCCAAGATGTTGGTGATGTCCGCGCCCCGGAACCGATAGACGGACTGATCGCTGTCTCCCACCACGACGATGTTGCGATGCTCGCCGGCCAACAGGACGGCCAGCGCGTTCTGGACGGCGTTGGTGTCCTGGAACTCGTCGATGAGGATATGGGTGAAGCGTTCCCGGTAGAGAGCCAAGACGTCGGGGTGCTCCCGGAACAGCCGGACGGCGTTGAGCAACAAGTCGTCGAAGTCCATGGCGTTGGCCCCCACCATGCGCCGTTGGTACTCGTCGTAGACGTCGGCGATCCGGCGGTCGAAAATGGTCACCGCCGCGGCCCGGTACTCGGTCGGGCCCTGCTGGTTCGACTTGGCCTGGCTGATCTGGCCCAGGATGCTGCGCGGCGGGAGCTTCTTGGTATCGATATCCAGCTCGCGACAGATGATCTCCACCAGTCGCCGTGAATCGGCATCGTCGTAGATGGTGAAGGATCCCTTGTAGCCCAGGCGGTCACCGTGGGCCCGCAGGATGCGGACGCAGGCCGAGTGGAAAGTGGACACCCACATCCGTCGGCCACGTGGGCCGACCAGGGAGGCCACCCGCTGGCGCATCTCGTCGGCCGCTTTGTTGGTGAAGGTGATGGCCAGGATCTGCCACGGCGCCGCGTCGCCCATGGCGATGAGATGGGCGATCCTCCGGGTCAGGACCCGGGTCTTCCCCGATCCGGCCCCGGCCACGATCAACAGCGGGCTGCCCCGGTGGGTGACCGCGTCCCGCTGGGGACCGGTCAGCCCCTCGAGCAGCTCGTGCGCTGCCAACTGGCGAACGCCGCCACCGCCGACGTCATCGCCGCTGACGCGATCGTTGCCGCCGCCCGCGGAGCGCGTGCTGCCATCCACGGCTGTCACTCCCATTCGATGGTGCCGGGGGGCTTGGACGTGATGTCCAGAGCCACCCGGTTGACGCCCTCGACCTCGTTGATGATTCTCGAGGACAGGCGCTCGAGCAGGTCGTAGGGCAACCGGGCCCAGTCGGCCGTCATGGCGTCGTCACTGGTGACGGCGCGAATCACGATGGGGTAGGCGTAGGTGCGACCGTCGCCCATCACCCCCACCGTGCGTACTGCGGGAAGTACGGCAAAGCTCTGCCACAGCTCGCGATAGAGACCGGCCCGCCGGACCTCCTCGGTCACGATGGCGTCGGCAGCCCGGAGGATGTCGGCCCGCTCCGGGGTGACCTCGCCCACGATGCGCACGGCCAAGCCGGGGCCGGGGAAGGGCTGGCGCCACACGATGTCGTGGGGAAGCCCCAGCTCCTCGCCCACCGCCCGGACCTCGTCCTTGAACAACAGTCGTAACGGCTCGACCAGGTCGAAGGCCAGATCGTCGGGGAGCCCGCCCACATTGTGGTGCGACTTGATCTTGGCCGCGTCGGCCGAGCCCGACTCGATGACGTCGGGGTACAGCGTGCCCTGGACCAGGAAGCCGGCGGCCTCGCCGTCCGCGCCTTCGCCGCCACTGACCAGATCCCGAGCCACCTCTTCGAACACGCGGATGAACAGCTCGCCGATGGTCTTGCGCTTGACCTCAGGATCGGTGACCCCGGCCAGGGCCGAGAAGAACCGGTCGGCCGCCTTCACGTGGACCAGGTCGACATGGAACTGGCGACGGAACGTCTCTTCGACCTGTTCGCTCTCGCCCGACCGCATCAGGCCGGTGTCGACGAACACGCAGGTCAGCTGGCCGCCGATGGCCTTGTGCACCAGGGCGGCGGCCACGGCCGAGTCCACGCCGCCCGACAACGCGCACAGCACCCGGGCCTCGCCCACCTGGGCCTGCACCGCAGCCACCTGGGCCTCGATAATCGAGGTGTGGGTCCACGAGGGCGGGCAACCGCAGACGTCGTAGAGGAAACGCTCGAGCAGGTCCGTGCCCCGCTCGGTGTGAACGACCTCGGGATGGAACTGCACGCCGTAGATGCGACGGTCGGGGTCGTGGAGCGCAGCCACCGGGGCGTCGGCACTGTGGGCGGTGGGAATGAACCCTTCGGGGACCACGGTGATCCCGTCGGCGTGGCTCATCCACACCTCGGCGTCGCTGGGCCAGTCGACGAACAGCGGCGACCGTTCGGTCAGGGTCATGGTGGTGCGCCCGTACTCGCCCCGACCCGTCCGTGCCACCTGGCCCCCAAGTTGCTGGGTCAGGAGCTGGGCGCCGTAGCAGATGCCCAGGATAGGAACGCCCGACGCGTAGATCGCCGGGTCGATGGTGGGTGCTGGCGTCTCGTTCACCGATTTCGGGCCGCCGGAGAGGATGATCCCCTGGGGTCGGTGAGCCAGCAACTCCTCGGCCGTGGCCGTATGGGGCACGATCTCGGAGTAGACGTGGGCCTCACGGACCCGGCGGGCAATCAGTTGCGCGTACTGGGCCCCGAAGTCGACGACCAGGACCGGCCCGTCCACCGGGCCGCTGTCGTGCCCCGGACCGGTTGTGGTCAATGGCCCATGCCGACGCCCTGCGAGCGTTGCAGGTCCTTGCCCTCGGTCTGGAGCGACGGGGCCACCATGACCTCGGCCTTTTGGAATTCCTTGACCGATTGGTAGCCACAGGTGGCCATGGCGGTACGCAGGGCCCCGAACAGGTTCATGCGTCCGTCGTTCTCATGGGCCGGGCCCAGCAGGATCTCCTGAAGCGTCCCGCGCGTCGTGGTCTTGACTCGTGCGCCCCGGGGAAGGGTGGGGTGGAAGGTGGCCATGCCCCAGTGGAAGCCTCGGGCCGGGGCCTCGACTGCCGAGGACAACGGCGAGCCCAGCATGACCGCATCGGCGCCACAGGCGATGGCCTTGGCGATGTCACCCCCCTTGGACATGCCGCCGTCGGCGATGACGTGGCAGTAGACACCGGTCTCGTCGAGGTGCCGCATCCGGGCCCCGGCCACATCGGCGATGGCGGTGGCCTGGGGGACCCCGATGCCGAGGACGCCCCGGGTGGTGCAGGCATTGCCCGGGCCCACTCCGACCAGGACCCCGACCGCTCCGGTGCGCATCAGGTGCAAGCCGGCCTGGTAGGAGGCACAGCCGCCCACGATGATGGGGATCTCGAATTCGCGGATGAACCGCTTGAGGTTGAGCGGCTCGGCCGTCTTGGACACGTGCTCGGCCGACACCACGGTGCCCTGGATGACCAGGAGGTCCAACTCGGCGGCCAGCAGGGCCGGTGCGAACGACTCCGTCTTCTGGGGCGTGACCGAGGCGGCCGTGGTGATGCCCGCCGCCTTCATCTCCCTGATGCGCTGGGTGACCAGGTCCATCTGCACCGGCTCGGCGTACATCTGCTGCATACGGGCGGTGGCCTTCTCGGTGGACAGCTCCCGGATCTCGTCGAAGAGGTTGGTGGGGTCCTCGTACCGGGTCCACAGACCCTCGAGGTTCAGGACGCCCAGGCCACCCAGTCGTCCCACTTCGATGGCCGTGCTCGGGCTGACCACGCCGTCCATGGCCGAGGCCATGAGGGGCAGCTCGAACTGGTAGGCGTCGATCTCCCAGCTGATGTCCACATCCTCGGGATCTCGGGTCCGGCGGCTGGGGACGATGGCGATGTCATCGAAGCCGTACGCCCTCCGTCCCGACTTGAAGATGCCGATCTCAATTTCAGCCACGGTGTCGTCCTCCGGCCCTAGTCGCGCTCATCCGAAAACCGTGCAGCACGCCCCCGACATCACCGCGCCCATCGGCATGGGTACACGATACCGCCTGGAACCCGTCGCCCCCGCGCCAATGTCCCCAGCGCGAGCGGGTTCACGACAAGTTTCATGGCCCGGGTCCGGGAGGGCCCGAGGCCGGCGGCCACGGCGCCGATCAGTCCCCGAGGGGCTCGCCGGTCCCGAGGGGCTCGCCGGTCCCGAGGGCCAGGCTCAGCAGGTCCACCAGGATCCGGGCGGTGGCCCCCCAGATCATCTCGCCGGCCGCCTCGAAGAACCAGACCGGGAACTCGCCGTCCTGGCGTCCTCCGAGCTGGGAAGAACCGGGCACCGACCACCACTCCTCGTGGAACACGCCGTCGACCAGGAGATCGGCCAGGGCCAGGTCGAAGATGCGGGCCACCTCGCCGGGATTGGCGGTCAGGGACGGGCGGCCGTCGAGCGTCCCCACCACCGGAGTCACCGTGGTGTTGGACGACGCGGTGGCCAGGTCGTGGAGCACACCGACGACCGAGACGGTGTCGGGGTCGAGCCCGACCTCCTCCCACGCCTCCCGGAGGGCCCCGTCGGTGGCCTTCTCGCCGGCATCGAGGCGGCCGCCGGGAAAGGCCACCTCATCTCGATGGGAGCTCAGGTCGCTCGATCGCACGGTGAGGACGACCCGGGTCTCACCCTCTTCCTCGAAGAGGGGTACGAGCACCGCCGCCGCCGGTCCGGGCGGCCTGCCGGCAAAGGCGGCCATCTGGCGGCGTGGGTCGGGAGACTGGGCCACCCAGCCCCCACCGGCGGCCACCGCGGCCCGGACCCGTTCCAGACGGATGGATCGACGACCGGACTCGTGGAGCTCGGCCCACCGGGCCGGCCGACCGGCGCGGCTCTGCTGCGGTCGGGGAATGACCTGCCTGGGGATGTCGGGATCGACCGTGGGAGGTGGCATCAGTGGATCCAGGGTAGGCCGGACCGATGCCGGTCCGGCCGCATCCCGCGCCCGAAGATCGGCCGTTACCGCAGGTACGATGCGTGTCGTCCACCGTCCCAGGAGGTTCCCGTGACTACCATCGAACCGTCGGCCGAGGCGCCGCCACCACCACCGAGCGCGGCGCCACAGTTCCCCATCACCACCACGTTGGAGTTCCCCGAGTGGCGTATCGAACGCAGCCTGGGCATGGTCTTCGGCGTGGTCGTCCGCTCCATGGGTGTGGCCAAGGGCTTCGCCGCCGGTTTCAAGTCCATGGCCGGAGGCGAGGTCAAGCAGTACACCAGGCTGGTCGAAGACAGCCGCCGCCACGCCATGGACCGGATGATCGAGAACGCCACCGTGCTGGGGGCCAACGCCATCGTCTCCATGCGCTTCGATTCGTCCGAGGTGGGCCAGGGACTGACCGAGATCGTCGCCTACGGCACCGCCGTCACGGTCGGCCCGCCGGAGTGACACCCCGGCTCCCGGCCGAGGGTGAGGGTGGGGCTGCACCATGGCCGTGATCTGGGCCCTGGTGGGCCTGGCCGTTGTGGGCGTGGTCGTCTACAGCCTCTTCGTTCGCCGTCACGGCGAGGCGAACCAGCCCGATGCTGACTGGACCCCCACCGACGAGGTCTTCCACGATCCGTCGACCGACCGGGTCATGCGGGTCTGGCTCGACACGGCCGGCCAGCGGCACTACGTCCCCTCCGAGAGCCGCTGAGGCGCCGGACAGCGGCTGAGCTGCAGGGGAGGAGCTGCCGGAGCCGGGCCGGACACGAGAGGACGGGGCATGCACCCATGATCAGCGGCTCGTGCCGGGAGGAATTCGGCGCCGTGCGGGAGGCGTTCACCGCCAACTTCGCCGAGCAGGGCGAGGTGGGCGGGGCTGTCTGCGTGATCGTGGACGGCGAGGTGGTGGTCGATCTGGTCGGAGGCTGGGTCGACCCGCTCCGCCGACGCCCCTGGGAGGCGACCACCATGGTCAACTTCTATTCGGTGGGCAAGGCGGTGGTGGGACTGCTCCTCCTCCAGCTGGTCGAGGTCGGGCTCATCGGTCTCGACGACCCCATCGCATCGGTGTGGCCGGAGTTCGCCCAAGGGGGCAAAGAGGCGGCCACCGTGCGCCACGCCCTGTCGCACCAGGCCGGGGTGCCGGCCATCCGCCAGCCCCTGACCAACGACGACCTGTGGCACTGGGACCGCATGACCGACGCCCTGGCCGCCACCGAGGCGTGGTGGGAGCCGGGTACCCGCCACGCCTATCACACCAACACCTACGGGCATCTGGTGGGCGAGATCATCCGGCGGGTCTCGGGCGACATGCCCGGAACCAGGCTGCGCACCGTGGCCGATGAGCTGGGCGCCGACCTGTGGTTCGGAGTGCCACCGGCCGAGCAGCATCGATGCGCCGAGGTCATCTGGGCCTCCCCCCTAGGGTCCACGACCATCGAGCTGGACGGACTCACCGGGGATCCGTTGATGGTGGCCCTCGGGTACTTCAACCCTCCCGGCTATTCCTCCGTCGGCGTGGTCAACACAGCGGAATGGCGCAGCGCTCAGGTCCCATCGACCAACGGGCACGGCACCGCCACCGGCGTGGCCCGCTTCTATGCCGCCCTGCTCGAGCCCGACCGGCTGATCTCGCCCGGCCTGTTGGCCGAGGCCACCAGGGTGCAGTCGGAGGGCTTCTGCCCGGTGCTGGGCGAGGAGACCGTGTTCGGCCTCGGGTTCAAGCCCACCGTAGCTCGGCGGCCGTTCGGCCCCAATCCCAGGAGCTTCGGGCACTTCGGCACCGGAGGGGCGCTCGGGTTCGCCGATCCCGACGCCGGCGTGGCCTTCGGCTATGTGATGAACCACGTGATCCCGAGGTGGCAGAGCACCCGCAACCGAGCCCTGATCGACGCCGTCTACCGCTCGTTTTGAGTCGGTGACGGCCGGGCCGGACCCGGGCCAGGGATCTCGGGCTGAAGGCGCAACAGCCAGGGATCTCGGTCTGGACGCGCAACGGCCGGACCCCAAAGGGCCCGGCCGTCTGCAACCGTTCCTGCCGCCGGAGCGGCCGGAGGGTCTTACATCATGCCGCCCATGCCACCCATGCCGCCGCCCATGGCGGCAGCTGCAGCCGCGGCTGCGGCCGGGTCGGCCTTTTCGGGCTTGTCGGCGACCAGCGCCTCGGTGGTGAGGAGCAGGCCGGCGATGGAGGCGGCGTTCTGCAACGCCGACCGGGTCACCTTGGCGGGGTCGATGACGCCCACCTTGACCAGGTCCTCGAACTCGCCGGTGGCGGCGTTCAGACCGATCGAACCACTCTCGGACTCCACCTGACGGACCGAGACGGATCCCTCGAGCCCGGCGTTGTTGGCGATGATGCGAAGCGGCTCGGCCAGGGCCTTGGCCACGATCGAAGCACCGGTCGCCTCGTCGCCTTCCAGCGAGCTCACGACCTTCAGGACGGCCGCACGGGACCGGACCAGAGCGGTACCGCCTCCGGCCACGATGCCCTCTTCGACGGCAGCGCGGGTGGCGGAGAGAGCATCTTCGATGCGGTGCTTCTTCTCCTTCAGCTCCACCTCGGTGGCGGCGCCGACCTTGACCACGGCCACGCCTCCGGCCAGCTTGGCCAGACGCTCCTGCAGCTTCTCCCGGTCCCAGTCGGAATCGGTGTCGTCGATCTCGCGCCGGATCTGAGCGATCCGACCCTTGACCTCGTCCTCACTACCGCCACCGTCCACGACGGTGGTGTCGTCCTTGGTCACGATGACCCGGCGGGCGGTGCCCAGCAGGTCGACGGTGGTGGTGTCGAGCTTGAGGCCGATCTCCTCGGAGATGACCTGCCCACCGGTGAGGACAGCGATGTCCTGGAGGGTCGCCTTGCGACGCTCGCCGAACCCGGGGGCCTTGACGGCCACCGAGGTGAACGTACCCCGGATCTTGTTGACGACCAGGGTGGCCAGAGCCTCGCCCTCGACATCCTCGGCGATGATCAACAGGGGCTTGCCCGTCTGCATGACCTTTTCGAGGATGGGGACCAGGTCGTGGACGGCGCTGATCTTCTGGTTGGCGAAGAGGATCAGGGGCTCGTCCAGGACTGCTTCCTGGCGCTCGGTGTCGGTGACGAAGTACGGGGACAGGTAGCCCTTGTCGAACTGCATGCCCTCGGTGAACTCGAGCTCGATGCCGAAGGTGTTGGACTCCTCGACGGTCACGGTGCCGTCCTTGCCCACCTTGTCGATGGCGTCGGCCAGCACGTCGCCGATGGCGACGTCAGCAGCCGAGATGGCGGCGATCTGGGCGATCTCGGTCTTGGAGTCGATCTCCTTCGACTGCTCCTTGATGGAGTCGACCGCAGCCTTGACCGCCTTGTCGATGCCCTTGCGCAGACCCAGCGGGTTGGCGCCGGCGGCGACGTTGCGGAGTCCCTCGCGGATGAGGGCCTGGGCCAGGACGGTGGCGGTGGTGGTGCCGTCACCAGCGACGTCGTTGGTCTTCGTCGCTACTTCCTTGACCAGCTGGGCGCCCATGTTCTCGAAGGCGTCTTCCAGCTCCACCTCACGGGCGATGGACACGCCGTCGTTGGTGATGGTCGGAGCACCGAACTTCTTCTCGATGACCACGTTGCGGCCCTTCGGCCCCAGGGTGACCTTGACCGTGTCGGCGAGCTTGTTCACACCCGCCTCGAGACCGCGCCGAGCGGCTTCGTCGAACTTGAGGATCTTCGGCATTACTTACTCACTTTCGCCAGAACGTCACGACTCGAGAGGATCAGCAGATCCTCGCCGTCGGAGGTGATCTCGGTGCCTCCGTACTTGGAGTAGACGACGACGTCACCGACGGCGATGTCCAAGGGGACGAGCTCGCCTGAGGTCTCGGCCCGACGGCCCGGTCCAACGGCTAGAACTTCACCCTGCTGGGGCTTCTCCTTGGCGGTATCGGGGATCACCAGGCCGGACGCCGTGGTCTCCTCCGACTCGCCGGGGCGGACGACAATACGGTCGTCAAGTGGATGCAGACTCATGTGATCGGGCCTCCTGTGGCACGCTTTAGCACTCGAACGTTGCGAGTGCTAACGATAGCGAGCCGTTCGGTCCGAGGCAACCGCGACGTTATTATCGCAGGTCAGCGAGGTACTTCGCCGATCAGGGCTGAGGAACCAGGCGTAAATTCGGGTCGGCCCCGAGCGTCAGCGGGCTCGGATCACCGTGATTCAGGCGCCACCAGCCCGCCGCGGCCACCATGGCCGCATTGTCGGTGCACAGCGCACGGCTGGGCAGGAACGCACCAATCCCGCCCTCGGCGCAGTCCGACTCGACCCGGCTGCGGAGCAACGAGTTGGCCGCCACCCCTCCAGCCAGGCACAACGCCTTGGCTCCTACGTCGGCTGCGGCCCGCCGGCCCTTGGCCACCAGCACGTCCACCACGGCAGCCCGGAACGAGGCGGCCACGTCCTCGGTGGCAGCCTCGGGATGCTTTCGCACCGTGTTGACCACCGAGGTCTTCAGGCCACTGAACGAGAAGTCGTAGCCCTCACCCAGGAAGGCCCGGGGAAAGGCGAAGGCCTCGGGATCGCCGTCCTCGGCCACCGCGTCGATGGCCGGACCCCCGGGATACCCGAGACCGAGGAAACGGGCCACCTTGTCGAACGCCTCGCCGGCCGCGTCGTCGATGGTCCCACCGAGCAGCCGGTAGCGCCCCGGGGCGGTCACCTCGATGAGCAGGGTGTGGCCGCCCGAGACCAGGAGCACGACCAGGGGCCAGCCCAGGTCGGGTTGCTCGAGCAGGGAGGCGAACAGGTGGGCTTCAAGGTGGTTCACCCCCACCACGGGCACATCCCAGGCCAGGGCCAGGGCCTTGGCCTCGGCCACGCCGACCAGCAGGGAGCCGATGAGACCGGGGCCGTAGGTCACGGCCACGGCATCGATCCCGGTCCCGGAGGGATCCGACCCCGCGTCATGGAGCGCATCGGACAGGACGGGCGTCAGCAGCTCGACATGGGCGCGACCGGCGAGCTCGGGCACGACGCCCCCGTAACGGGCGTGCAGGTCGATCTGGCTGGCCACCACCGAGGAGACGATGGACGTGCCGTGGTCCACCACCGATGCTGCCGTCTCGTCACAAGAGGTTTCGATGCCCAGTACCCGGTCGATGGTCACCAGGTCACGCTCAGCTCGGGAGGCAGCTCGGCCTCGATCGACGCCAGTCGAGCCTGGTAGGTGTCGGAATCGATGGATCGGGCCCACATCACCAGTGCATCCTCGCCCGTTTCGGCGTAGTAGTTGGGGCGGAGGCCCACCGGGGCCATGCCGAAGCGCCGGTACAGGGCCAGGGCGGGCTCGTTACCCACCCGGACCTCGAGGGTGAGGTGTCGGGATCCCCGGCCGATGGCCGAACGGGTCAGGTCGAGCATGAGCACCGTGGCGATGCCCCGACCGTGCCAGGCCGGAGCCACGGCGATGTTGTTCACATGGGCGTCCTCCTCGATGAGCATCAACCCGGCAAAGGCGACGATGTCCCGGTCGACCCACGCCGTCCGGTAGATGCGCGACTTCCGTTGGGACAGTTCGTCGGCGAAGAGGCGGTGGGACCACGGGCGCGTGTACACCGACTCCTCGATGGCCAACACCCCCCGGAGGTCGCGGGTGCGCATGGGCGCCAACCGCAGGTCGACCGGAGCGGCTGCAGGCGCGTTCACGACGGGTTCCCCCGGTCGGGGTCGGTGGAGCCGGCGGGACCGGGGACCGCGGTCACCGGGACCCGCTGTTCCCAGTTGATACTGGCGTCGGCTTCCCGCAGGTAGTGCGGCAGCACGTTCACCGGGTCCGAGGGCGCCGCACCGCCTTGGAGCCGGAGGCGGGCCAGCCGGGCCAGGATCTCCGGTGGAGGGGCCAGCAGCGGGGGGCCGGGGAGGGCCTCCACCGGGCGGAGTTGGTCGAACAGCGCCTGGTAACGGGCGAACCCGTTCCCCACCAGGACCAGCGGCCCGGCGGCGGCGTCGGCCAGCCCAGCCAGCTCGTCGACCAGGTCCTGGGGCGCAAAGCGGGCCGGCGGCGACACCTGGGCTCGGGCCGGATCCCAGGTGGAGGGCTCGATGCCGTCGAAGCGGTAGCGAGCGGCGAAGAGCTCACTGCGCCGGGCGTCAATCACCGCCACCACCTGGCAGGGCGAACCGGCCGAGCGACGGGACAGCGCCGCCGCGGCCAGGATGTCGAGGCTCCCTACCCCCACGACACCGATGCCGAGGCCTTGGCCCAGAGCCTTGGCCGTGGCCACCCCCACCCGAAGCCCGGTGAACAGGCCGGGGCCGACATCCACGGCGATGACGTCGACCGCGGCCAGGGGCACGTCGGCGTCCTGGCACACCTGTTGCACCGCCGGAGCCAGGGCCTCGGCGTGGCGCCGGCCGCCCGTCTCGGTCACGGGCGGCCCAGGGGGACCCTCGCCCAGAAGGGCCGCCCCGACCAGGTCGGTGGCCGACTCCAGGGCCAGGACGATCATGCTGGCACCGCCCACGGGGCCAGGGCAGTGGCCAGGCGCTTCCAGCGACCCTCCCAGGCCGTGCCGATGGGGGCGACGGCGATCGAGCGGAGGTTCTCGTCGGCCCCGGCCGGGTCGGCTCCAGCCGGGTCGGCCCCAACCGGGTCGGCCACGATGTGGACGGTCAGCGATCCCGAGCCGAGGACGGGCTCGGCCACGTCGCCCCACTCCACCACGGCGACGGCGCCGTCCTCGACCAGCTCGCCCAACCCGAGATCGACGATCTCTTGGAGGTGGTCCAGGCGGTAGACGTCGGCGTGGAGCAAGGTGCGGATCGGCCCCTGGTCGCAGGGATACTGGCGGAGCAGCGCGAACGTCGGGCTGGTGATGGGTTCCTCGACCCCGAGGGCGACCCCGAACCCCTGGGCGAAGGCGGTCTTGCCCGCGCCGAGGTCCCCGGCCAACAGCACGATGTCGCCGGGCACGCACAGACCGGCCACGGCGCCGGCCAGTGCGCGCGTCCCTTCGACGTCGATGGTGCAACAGCGCACCACGGCGTCGGGCCACCGGCCGGTCATGACGACCAGCCGAGGAGCCTCTTGGCCCGGATCAGATCGGATCGCATCTCGGCCACGACGGCACCACCTGATCGCAGGGCGGCGGCCGGGTGGTAGGTGGGCACCAGGTGACCCGGACCGAACGGGTACGATCGCCCGCGCACCGATCGGATCCCATCGGTGGTCTCCAGCAGCAGCTTCATGGCGAAATTGCCCAGGGTGACCACCACCGTGGGACCGATGAGATCGATCTGTGCGGCCAGGTACGGGCGGCAGGTGGCGATCTCCACCGGCCTGGGATCCCGGTTGTCCGGAGGTCGGCACTTGACCACGTTGGCGATGTAGCAGGAGCTGCGATCAATGCCCAGCTCCTCGCCCATCAGCCGATCGAGCAGCTTGCCCGATCGGCCCACGAAGGGCTCACCTTGGAGATCCTCGTCACGCCCGGGAGCCTCCCCCACGAACATCAACTCGGCCTGAGGATTCCCTACGCCGAAGACCACCTGAGTGCGGTGCTCCGACAAGGGGCACCGGGTACATGTCGACGCCTCCAGGGCGAGATCGGCCAATGCGGTCGGCTCGGCCACGGGCGAATCGTACCGCCACTGGGCCGGGGGTCGTTCGGGCCGCCCGGGGGCCGGTCAGGTCGGTAAGGTCGGTCAGGTGCCGGGCTGCAGCGACACCGAGAACTCATGGAGCATCTCATTGAGCTCATCGGGACGCTCCAGCATCACCATGTGCCCGCACCCCGGCAGTACCTGGAGCACGGCATGGGGAATGCCCGCGGCCATCCGGCGGGAATGAAAGGGGGGAAGGAGCAGGTCACGCGATCCGACCACGATCCTGGTGGGCAGCCTGATCTCCCCCAGCCGAGCCCGGACGTCAAAGCCGACCAGCGAGACCAGGAGCTCGGACATGGCGCTGGGGGACATGGCCGAGGTCAACGAGCGGGTCAGCTCCTGGTCGAGGGGGGTGGGCCTCGAGCCGAACGCCATCCGCGTCGTCCAGGAGCCCAGGTCCTCGCCCGGGAACAACCCCCGACCATGTCGCTCGGCCGAAGCCAGGGTGCGACCGGTCAGCGCGGTCATCCTGCCCGTGACCACCGGCCACAGGGGCACGCCGGTGATGGGACCGGCGGTGGTCCCCACCAGCACCAGGCCGGCTACGTGCTCGGCCATCAGGTGCGGATCGGCCAATGCCGCCGTCAGCGAGACCATGCCTCCCATGGAGTGGCCGACCAGCACGGCGTTTCGCACCGCCAATCCGTCCAGCACGTCCAGGGTGTCCTGGGCCAGGCGATCGAAGGTGTAGCCGTCGTCGCCGGCCACCGACGAGCCGTGGCCCCGCTGGTCGATGGCGATGACCCGATGGCGGCCGGCCAGCGCGGTGAACTGGCGAACCCACACTGCATCCGACAGCGTCACCCCGTGGACCAGGACGATGGGAGGGCCGTCGCCCAGCTCCACGGCGTGGATCACACCGCCATCGTTGGTGGCCACATCGTGGTGGGCCAGGTCGTCCACCATCTTCAGACCGGCTTCCGCCAATGCGTCGTCGTCCGACCGCCACCGGCGCGTCCACTGGCGCTGAGCGGCAAAGGCGGCGCCCGCGGCCACTGCGGTGGCCGCAGCGCCCACGGCGATGACCCGGCGGGAGGGCCGCGGAAGGTACTTCACCTCGGTCTGCCGCCAGGGGCGGGAGCCGATGCACGGTCGCGGCCCGGCGGAGCGCCAGGCGGAGCGGTGTCGGTATCGGTGGGCTGGGCCAGCGGGTTGGTGGCCACCCTCGGGACCCGGGGACCGATGCCGCACAGGATCTCGTAGCTGATGGTGCCGAGTAGGTCGGCCCACTCGGTGGCGCTGACCGTGGCATCGCCCTGGCGACCGATCAGGACGACCTCGTCGCCGATGGCCGGGGCCGTCGGCCCCGGCGGGCCGCAGTCGATGACGATCTGGTCCATGGTGACCACGCCGGCCAGCGGGCGCCTGGTCCCACCCACCAGCACCTCGCCCCCGCATTCGAACAAACGTCGGGGTACCCCGTCGGCATACCCGATGGGAGCGGTGGCCACCACCGACCGCTCGGGCAGGGGACGGCGCCGGCCATACGAGGGCCGCTCACCTTCCTCCAGGTCCCGGACGTAGGTCACCTTTGCCTTCAACGAGAGCGCGGGTTGGAGCCGCCCGCCGTCAGTGGCATCGGCCAGCACGGCTCGATGGCTCGGGTCGGGGAGCTCCCCATAGATGGCGAGGCCGCAGCGAACCAGATCGCGCCGGGCCCGGGGATGGGCGATGGTCCCGGCCGAGTTGGCTGCGTGCACCAGGGCCGGGCGGTGGCCGGCCGCGGCCAGCTCGACCAGGGATACGTCGAAGCGATCCAGCTGCTCATCGGTGAACCGCCGGTCCTCTTGCGTCGTGCCGTCGGCCACAGCCAGATGGGTCCACACTCCCTGCAGGACCACGCCGGCCTGGGCGCCGATCAGATCGGCCAGCGAGACCGCCTCCGCCGGCTCGGCGCCGACCCGGTGCATGCCGGTGTCGATCTTCAGGTGGACCGGGACCGGCGCGCCGGACGCCACTGCTGCTGCGGCCACCGACCGGATCCCCTGCTCGGTGTACACCGTGGGCACCAGGTTTCGGGCCACCGCTTCACCCACGGCATCGGCAGGCGGCTCGGACAGCAGCAGGATCGGTGCGGTGATGCCCGCTTCACGCAACACCACCCCCTCTTCCACCAGGGCCACGGCCAACCAGCCGGCCCCGCCGTCCACCGCCGCTCGGGCCACGTCAACCGATCCGTGCCCGTACCCGTCGGCCTTGACCACCGCGCTCAGCCTCGCCGGGCCGGCCAGGCCGGCCAACAGGGCAGCGTTGTGCCTGACCGCGGCCAGGTCCACTTCGGCCCAGGCCGGGCGCCACCGTCCCTTACCCATGGGGCCTCCCGATGGGACGACCCATGGAGGCCCGGGCCCGGGACAAGACGTGGGATACCAATTCCGGGAGGTCCCCGGCCACCAGCCCCTCGGTCGCCCCGTCAGCGGCGGCACGACCGTGGACATGGGCAGCGAGACCGGCTGCCTCCAGCGGGGCCACCCCGCGGGCCACGAAGGCGCCGATGACCCCGGACAGGACGTCGCCGGTTCCCGCCGTGGCCAACGCCGGGGTTCCCGCCAGCCCCAGGACCACCCGGCCATCCGGCTCGCTCACGGCCGTGGTCGTCCCCTTGACCAGGGCCACCGCTCTAGCCTTCTCGGCCAGCCGGCGGGCGGCGGCGATCCGATCGGGCCCGGGGGCCTCGCCCATGAGCCGCCGGTACTCGCCGTCGTGGGGCGTGAGCACCACCGCCGAGGTGGACGAGATGGTGGTATCGAGCTGGCCCAGGGCGTACAGCCCGTCGGCGTCCACCACCACCGGGACCGGGGAGCGATCCACCAGGCGCCGGAGGTCCGCGGCCGTCGAGTCGTCCCTCCCGATACCGGGGCCCACCACCACGACCTGGCACCGCTCGGCCTGGGTCAGGGCCTCGCCGGCCCATCCCGCCTTGGGCAGGGTCACACTCACCGCTTCCGAGGCCGGGGTGTCCCCGACGTCGGCTCCGGGGATGCCCAACCGCACCATCCCGGCACCGGCCCGGTAGGCGGCCATGGCACACAGACCCGCAGCCCCGGTCATACCGGGCGAGCCGGCCACCACCAGGACGGCCGAGGTCCACTTGTGATCCTCCCGTTTCCGAGCGGGGAGCAGATCCTCGATGTCACCGTCGGCCATGGCGTGCACGCGAGCGCCCTCGACCGGGAGCCCGATGTCGGCCACGGTGATCACCCCGGACAGACCGGGACCGTCGCCCTGGACCAGACCGGGTTTCAGGGCGGCGAAGGTCACCGTCGCGGTGGCGGCCAATGGTGAGCCCGAGGCCACCCCGGAGTCGCCGTCGATGCCCGACGGGATGTCCACGGCCAACACCGGGGTTCCCGGTGGGACCGTCGGTGCCCGGTACTCGCCTCGGAACCCGGTGCCGAAGGCGGCGTCGATCACCAGGTCGACCGGGCCGATTTCTGAGTCCGCCCTGGAGACATCGATCACCTCGACGCGGGCGCCCCGATCCCGGAGCAGTGACGCCGCCACCCGACCGTCGGCGCCGTTGTCCCCCTTCCCGGCCACCACCACGATCCGGCGTCCGTAGGCCCCGCCCAGCAGGTCCAGGGCGGCCACGGCCACGGCGGTGCCGGCCCGCTCCACCAGGACCTCGAGCGCGATGGAAGCCTGGGCCCGGGCGTCGGTGGCCTGCATCTCGGCCACGGTGAGGACCGGTTGCACGGTCAGGTCCCGTTCCCGGGGGGTGCTCCGGGGGGGTTCCCGGTGGATGCCCCGGCAGGGTGGGCCGGGTCGCGTTCGGCCAGGACCGAGGCCATGGCCACCAGATCGGTATGGGTCAACGACAGGTGCCACCGGACCACGCCGGCCCGGGCGGCCAGCTCCGCCGCCCCACCCGACAGGACCAGAAACGGCGCATCGAGCCCCGACCGCACCACCTCGACGTCGACGAAGGCAAACGCCCCGAGGCCGACACCGAGGGCCTTCATGGTGGCTTCTTTGGCCGCGAACCGCGTGGCCAGCCGGGCGGTCGGATCAACGGCCCGCGACGCGTAGGCCCGCTCGCTCTCGGTGAACAGCCGGGCGGACATCCGAGGCCGGCGGACCAGTGTGTCCCGGAACCGGTGCAGGTCGACGGCATCGACACCGATACCCACCACCGTGCCGCGGCCCGCCACCGTGTCGCTCCCCGATCCGCCTGTCACTCGACGGTGACTGTCTTGGCCAGGTTCCGGGGACGGTCCACGTCGAGCCCGTGCAGGCGGGCCAGGGAGTAGGCAAAGAGCTGGAGGGGGACCACGTCCACGATGGGGGCGAACAGCTGGTGGGTCTCGGGCACCCACAGGACGGCGTCGGCCCGGCTGGCAGTCTCCTCGTCGCCGTCGTTGGCCACCAGCACCACCGTGGCCCCGCGACTCTTCACTTCTTCCACGTTGGCCATCATCTTCTCCCACAGCCGGGTGCGGGTGGCCACCCCGATCACCACCGTGCCCGACTCGACCATGGCGATGGGGCCGTGCTTCAGCTCACCGGCGGGGAACCCTTCGGCCCGCAAGTAGGAGAGCTCCTTCAGCTTGAGCGCACCTTCGAGGGCCACCGGGTAGCCCACATGTCGGCCCAGGAAGATGAAGCTGGGTGAATCGCGGTAGGTGCGGGCCACCAGCTCCACGTCGGAGGCCCGGGACAGGGCCGTCTCCACCCGGGTGGGAAGGTCGCTCATGGCCGTGAACAGGTCGGTGGCCTCGGCCGGGTACAGCGTTCCCCGCAGCTGGGCCAGGTACAGGGCCAGGATCTCCAACGCGGTGATCTGGGCCAGGTGGGTCTTGGTGGCGGCCACGCCGATCTCGGGGCCGGCCCGGGTGTAGAGGACGGCGTCGGCCTCCCGGGCCATGGACGAGTCGACGACGTTGGAGATGACCAGCACCTTGGCGTTCCAGCGCCGGGCCTCGCGCAGGGCCTGCAGGGTGTCCACCGTCTCACCGGACTGGCTGACCCCGATGACCAGGGTGCGGGAGTCGAGTACGGGGTCCCGGTAGCGGAACTCGCTGGCGATGTCGATCTCCACCGGCAAGCGGGCCCAGTGCTCGATGGCGTACTTGGCCATGAGGCCGGCGTGGTAGCTGCTGCCGCAGGCCACGATGAAGATCTTGTCCACCGAGCGGAGCTCGTCGTCGGAGAGTCGCACCTCGTCGAGGGCCAGCGAACCGTCGGGGAGCTGACGACCGAGCAGGGTGTTGGCCACCGCCCGGGGCTGCTCGTGCATCTCCTTGCTCATGTAGTCGTCGTATCCGTCCTTGCGGGCGGCGTCGAGGTCCCACTCCACTGTCAGCGGCGTGGGTGAGATCTCGGTGCCCCCCATGGTGGTCACCCGGATGGCACCCGGCCGCAGCTCGGCGATCTGGTCGTCCTCGAGGAGGAAGAACCGGCGGGTCCGATCCAACAGCGCGGGTATGTCCGAGGCCAGGAAGGCCTCGGTGTCGGTCACGCCCATGATGAGCGGCGACACCCGGCGGGCGGCCACGATGAGGTCGGGCTCGTCCCTGCTCACCACGGCCAGGGCGAAGGCCCCCCGGACCCGCCGGAGGGCGGCCCGGACGGCGGCGACCAGGCCACCGGCCGGGTTGAGGAGCAGGGCCGATTCGATCAGGTGGGCCAGCACCTCGGTGTCGGTCTCCGACTCCAGATCGTGCTCCACCTTGAACAGCTCGTCGGCCAGCTCGTGGTGGTTCTCGATGATCCCGTTGTGGATCAGGGCGATACGGCCGGTGCAATCCACGTGGGGATGGGCGTTGGTCACCGACGGCCGGCCATGGGTGGCCCAACGGGTATGGCCGATGCCGGTGACCCCGGACGAGGGGGCCATGGCCGCTTGTTTGGTCAGCTCGTCGAGCGAACGGGTGCCGTGGGCGGCCCGACCCCGCCACAGGTCGCCATCGCTTCCCGGGGGGACAAGGGCGATGCCGGCCGAGTCGTAGCCTCGATACTCGAGCCGGGACAGGCCCTCGAGCAGGACGTTGAGTGTGTCATCGCTGCCGGTCACGCCGATGATGCCGCACATGGGCTACGAGGCTACCTGCACCTCGGCCCCAGTCCTGGCCCAGCCGGGCTCAGCCTGGTGTGGCCGCCGCAGCCTGGAGCTCGTAGGCGACCAGGGCACCCAGGCGCTGGGCGATCTCCTCGGCCAGGCCGTCGCCCGCCGCCTCGACCATGACCCGGACCACCGGTTCGGTCCCGCTGGGCCGCAGCAGCACCCGGCCGGCGTCGGACAGGCGCTCCTGCTCCTCGGCCACCGCCGACCAGACCGCGGCGGCGTCGGCCAGTAGCTCGGTATTGGGCACGGGCACGTTGACCAGCACCTGGGGCACCCGGGTGACCAGGCCGTTGACCAGCTCGGCGAGGGGCTTGCCCATCCGGGTCACCAGGTCGGCCAACACCAGACCGGTCAACAGGCCGTCGCCGGTGGTGGCCAGCTGACGGAACACGATGTGCCCGGACTGCTCGCCGCCCAGAGCTAGGCCGTCGACGTCCAGCGCGGCAAGCACGTAGCGGTCCCCGACCGGCGTCTCTTTCACCACGATGCCCCGCTCGGCCATGGCCAGTCGGAAGCCCAGGTTGGTCATCACCGTGACCACCACGGTGTTCCCAGCCAGCTGCCCGCGATCAGCCAGGTCCACGGCGAACAGGGCCAGGAGCTCGTCCCCGCCGATGAGGGTCCCGGTGTGGTCGACGGCCAGGAGCCGGTCGGCATCGCCGTCCAGGGCCAGGCCCAGGTCGGCCCGGTGCTCGAGCACAGCGGCGGCCAGGGTCTCGGTGTGGGTCGACCCGCACCCGGCGTTGATGTTGCTGCCGTCGGGGTCTGACCCGATGACCACCACGTCGGCGCCCAGACGCTCGAACACCTCCCCGCCCACGGCGGAAGCGGCCCCGTTGGCACAGTCGACGACCAGCTTCATCCCCTCCAGGCGTCGACCGTCGAGCGATGCCACCAGGTGCTCCACGTACGCCGTTGCCGCGTCGGCCTCGATGATGAGGCGGCCCACGCCATGTCCCTCGGGGTTTCGGGGTCCGCGGACGCTGGGGTCGAGGATGCCCACCAGGGCGTCCTCGATGGCCGCCTCGGTCTCGGTGCTGAGCTTGGTGCCGCCCCGGGCAAAAAGCTTGATCCCGTTGTCGGCAAAGGGATTGTGAGAGGCCGAGACCACGGCGGCGGGGAGGTCCCGCTGGGCCGACATCCAGGCCAGTGCGGGGGTGGGCAGAACGCCCACGTCGATCACGTCGGCGCCCTCACCGGCCAACCCGGCGGCCAGCGCCGCTTGGAGGAGCGGTCCCGAGCGCCGGGTGTCCCGCCCCACGATGAAGGCAGCGGCGGGGAGGATGCGGGCCGTGGCCCGCCCCAGGGCGAGGACCAGCTCGGGCGTGAGCTCGGCATTGGCGACGCCTCTCACACCGTCGGTGCCGAAACGGGCCTGCACCATGGGGTAAGGACTACCGCTTCGAGTACTGAGGTGCCTTGCGAGCCTTCTTCAGGCCGTACTTCTTGCTTTCCTTCTCACGAGCATCACGGGTGAGGAAGCCGGCCTTCTTCAAGGCGGCACGATGCTCGGGATCGAGAGCGCACAGCGCCCGGGCGATGCCCAGGCGGAAGGCGCCGGCCTGGCCGGACACGCCGCCGCCGTCGATGGTCACATCGATGTTCCACGACTCGGCCGTCTCGGTCAACCGGAGCGGCTCGGTCACGATCATGCGGTGGGTGGCCGAGGTGAAGTAGTCCTCGAACTTGTGCTTGTTGACGGTGATGGTGCCGTCACCGGGACGGAACCGCACACGGGCGACCGCCTGCTTGCGGCGGCCGGTGGTCTGGCAGAGGGGGGCGGCGTTGGCCACAGGGAGCTCCTAGTCGTTCGTTCGGGTAGCGCTCAGGCTCCGCCGCGGGTCGAAGCCAGCCGGCGGGCACCGGGCAGGTCCAACGGCGCGGGAGACTGCGCAGCGTGAGGATGTTCGGGACCGGCGTAGACCTTCAGCTTGTCGATCATCTGGCGACCGAGCCGGTTCTTGGGCAGCATGCCCCGGATGGCGTTCCGCACCACTTCGTCGGGACGATCTTCCAACAGCCGGGCATAGGAGGTCTCGGTCAGGCCGCCGGGATACCCGCTGTGCCGGTAGGACACCTTGGAGTCGGCCTTGCCCGCGGTCAGCACGACCTTGGCCGCGTTGATCACCACCACATGGTCCCCGGTGTCCATGTGGGGGGCGAAGATCGGCTTGTGCTTGCCCCGGAGGATGGAGGCCACCTCGGTGGCTAGACGGCCCAGGACCATCCCGTCGGCGTCGACGAGGTGCCAGGCACGGGTGATATCAGCGGGCTTGGGGGAGAACGTACGCACAAAAGATCCTTGTTCGGTGATGCCGGGCTGCGATTGGGAGCCGGTTCGGAGCCAAATCGCCTGTGTTGCTCATCGATGAGCCAACCGTCAGGTGACAACAGGTTGTCAGCAAACGGCCACGAGCGGTCACGGGCGAACCCAGCGGAGTTCCACGATACGACGAAAGTGCCCTGGTCGGCAAGCCGCCTGCCCGGGTGTGGTCCCTGCTCACGCCGGTTGGGAGCCGTAGCGGACCGCCACCAGGCACAATCCGTGGGGCGGGGCGGGCTGAGATGCCTGCTGGCGGTCGGCGGAACGGAGGATCCACAGCATGTCCGACGCCCGTTTCCGCCCCCGGCCCACGTCGACCAAGGTGCCGACCAGCGAGCGCACCATCTGGTGGCAGAAGGCGTTGGCCTCGATCTCGAAGGCCAAAAGAGCCCCGTCGGCCGGCAGGAGGGCGGCATGGCCCACGTCGACCACGGAGGACGTCCGGGCGCCCCGGCCGCCGGATCCGCCTCGGGCCCCGTCGCCGTCCACCACCGACCACCGGGCCTCGATCACCCGGCGCATGATGGGATCGTCGGCCGACGTGCCGGGAACCCGTCGGCAAAAGGCGCGGAAGTCGTGCTCGCCCAACAGGGCGTCAGAGGCGGCGGCCATGGCCCGGAGGTCGAGGCTGTCGGGCACATGCCAGGCCAAGCCGGCCAGCAGGGGGTCGGCCACCGGCGCGTTGACCACCAGGTAGCGGTACCGGCGGGCCGTAGCCGAACGCCGGGCATCGAACCCCGAGGGGGCGGGACCCGCCTCTCGGACCACGATGGCCGGGCCCAGCTGCCGGTTGCACGAGCGCAGCAGGACCTCGGGATCCAGGCCGGTGGCGATGGACGCCGGGAGATCCACGTGCACCACCTGGTCCTGGGCGTGGACGCCGGTGTCGGTCCGCCCCGCGCAGGTCAGGGTCGGGGTCGACCGGGTGACCCGGCCCAGGGCGGCGGCCAGAGCCCCGGCCACCGTGGCCTGACCGTTCTGGGCGGCAAAGCCGTGAAAACCGGATCCGTTGTAGGCGACCCGGAGGCGCCAGCGGACCGTCTCGTGTTCGTCCGGCCCTGCTGGTTGGTCCGGGCCAGACCCCCCGGGAGGGGGGACTTGGCTCAAACCAGTTCGATACGGGCCATCGGGGCGTTGTCGCCCTGACGGTTCCCGAGCTTCAGGATGCGGAGATACCCACCGGGCCGGTCGGCATAGCGGGGACCGATCTCCTCGAACAGCTTGTGGGCCATGTCCTTGTCCCGGATAAACGCCACCACCTGGCGGTGACGGTGGATGCCGCCCTTGGCCGCGGCGGTGATGCACTTCTCGGCCACCGGCCGGAGCGCCTTGGCCTTGGCCTCGGTGGTGACCAGGGACTCCGCCGCGATCAGCGAGGCGACCAGGTTGCCCATCATGGCCTTTTGGTGAGCCGAGCTGCCGCCGAAGCGACGGCCCTTCTTCGGGGTTCCGAGCATGACGTCAGTCCTTCACCCGCAGGGACAGGCCCCGCTCGTCGAGCTTCTGGAGCACCTCGTCGAGCGACTTCTGCCCGAAGTTGGTGATGTTCAACAGATCGTCCAGCGAGCGGTCGACCAGCTCACCGATGGTGTTGATCTGGGCCCGCTTGAGGCAGTTGCGGGGCCGCTCGGTGAGGTCCAGGTCCTCGATGCGGAGATCGAGATCCGGTGAACCGGTACCCACCGTGCCCACTTCGCCCAGCTCCAGGCCCTGGGGTGCGTCTTCCAGGTCGGCGACCAGGCCCACCAGGGTGCGCAGGGTGTCGCCGGCCGAGGCCAGCGCCTCACGGGGGGTCAGGGACCCGTCGGTCTCGATGTCAAGGACCAGGCGGTCGAAGTCGGTCGACTGCTCCACCCGGACGGGCTCGACGGTGAAGGCCACCCGGCGCACCGGGGAGAAGATGGCGTCGACCGGGATGACCCCGATGACCGACGACCGCTTGTTCTTGTCGGCCGACGAGTAGCCCCGGCCCCGCTCCACGGTCAGGTCCACGGCCAGGCGGCCCTTGCTATTCAGCGAGGCGATGTGCTGAGCCGGGCTCAGGACCTCGACGTCCGCGGTGACCTGGATGTCACCGGCGGTGGCATCGCCGGGGCCCCGCTTGTCCAGGCGAACCGTCACCGGCTCGTCACTGTGCACCTTGAACAGCACGTCCTTCAGGTTCAAGAGCAGGTCGGTGATGTCTTCTTTCACCCCGGGCAGGGTGGTGAACTCGTGCAGGGCCTCGTCGAAGCGCACCTGGGTCACCGAGGCGCCGGGGATCGACGACAACAGGGTGCGGCGCAGGGAGTTGCCCAGGGTGTGGCCAAAGCCGGGGTCCAGAGGACCGACGGCAAACCGCTGCCGGTTGTCCTCGGGCTCGCCGATGGCTTCGACGGTAGGTCGTTGGATGATGAGCATGCTGATCGTGGCTCCTCGACTCTGTGTATTGCTCAGGTCTGGTGCTAGTGGGTTGCTGTGTGGTGCTGACTGGCTCGGCGCCGGGCTCGGCGCACGGGGTGTTGCCGTGGTCCTACTTGGAGTACAGCTCGACGATGAGCTGCTCTTGAACGGGCTCGTCGATGTGCTCGCGCAATGGGAGCGAGAACACCTTCACCGCGAACTTGTCCCCGACCGTTTCCAGCCAGGGCGGAAGTTGCCGATCCAGGGTGTCCATGTTCCGCCGGACGGGGAACAGCTCACGGGACGATTGCTTCAGGCTGATGACGTCGTCCTTGCGGACCCGGTAGCTGGGAATGGTGACCCGCTTGCCGTTCACCTGGACATGGCCGTGGCGCACGAACTGGCGGGCCTGGGACCGGCTGGCGCCCCACCCGGCCCGGAAGGCCACGTTGTCGAGACGGAGCTCGAGCATGCGCAGCAGGTTCTCACCGGTGATGCCCGGGGCCCGGCTGGCTTCGCCGTAGAGGTTGCGGAACTGCTTCTCGAGCAATCCGTAGATGCGACGGGCCTTCTGCTTCTCCCGTAGCTGGCCCAGGTACTCCGAGCCCTGCCGCATGCGGTCGCGGCCGTGCTCGCCCGGCGGGTAGGCGCGGCTGTGACGGTCGGTGACCGCCTCAGAAACGGGGCATTTCATCGAATAGCAGCGCTCTCCCTTCAGGAAGAGCTTGGTGCGCTCCCGGCGGCAAAGCCGGCAGACAGGTCCGGTGTATCTGGCCATATGTGTTCTCTGATCCCTTCGATCTTCGCCCGGCTCAGACCCGGCGCCGCTTCTTGGGGCGGCAGCCGTTGTGCGGGATGGGGGTGACATCTTTGATACCGGCCACTTCGATGCCGGCGGCGGCGAGAGACCTGATGGCCGTCTCCCGGCCCGAGCCCGGACCACGGACCAGCACGTCGACCCGACGGACGCCGTGCTCCATGGCCTTCTTGGCGCAGGACTCGGCGGCCAGCTGGGCGGCGAACGGGGTGGACTTGCGTGAGCCCTTGAACCCGACGTTCCCGGCCGAGGCCCAGGCCAACACGTTGCCCTCGGGATCGGCGATGGAGACGATGGTGTTGTTGAACGAGCTCTTGATATGGGCGACGCCGAACGCGATGTTCTTGCGCTCCTTGCGACGGGGCCGACGGGCGGCGCCGGCTGCTTTGGTGGGCTTGGCCATTACTTGCGGACCTTCTTCTTGCCGGCGACCGTCTTCTTCGGTCCCTTACGAGTACGGGCATTGGTGTGCGTGCGTTGGCCGTGGACGGGCAGGCCCTTGCGATGGCGGACGCCCTGATAGCAGCCGATCTCCATCTTCCGCTTGATGTCCTGGGACACGTCCCGCCGCAGGTCGCCCTCGACCTGGTAGTTGGCGTCGATGAACGTGCGCAGCCGGGTGACCTCTTCATCGGTCAGGTCCCGGACCCGGGTATCGGGGCTGGTGTCGGTGGCCGCACAGATGTTCTGTGAGGTCGTCCGGCCGATGCCGAAGATATAGGTGAGAGCGATCTCCAACCGCTTTTCGCGGGGGATGTCTACGCCGCTGATACGAGCCACGCTGTCCTTCCTTCTTCCTTGCCCTAGCCCTGCCGCTGCTTATGGCGGGGGTTCTCACAAATGACCACGACCCGCCGATGGCGGCGGATCACCTTGCACTTCTCACACATCGGCTTGACGCTCGGTCGAACCTTCACGCTTCCGCACCTCTCTCACGAACTGCTCTGCTGCACTGCCGCCACTACTGCCCGTGCTGCTCTGTCTTGCTGCTGATCTGTCTGGACTGCCTTGCTGCTCTTTCGCCTGTTGCCCGTCCGCCGTCCCACCTGGAAACCGGTGGGCTCACTTGTAGCGGTACGTGATCCGTCCGCGAGCCAGGTCGTACGGGGTGATCTCCACTTGCACACGGTCGCCGGGAAGGATCCGGATACGGTGCATCCGCATCTTCCCCGAGCTGTGCGCCAGTACTTTGTGGCCGTTCTCGAGCTCGACGCGGAACATGGCGTTCGGCAGCGGCTCGACGACGGTTCCCTCCAGCACGATGGCGTCTTCCTTGGGCTTGGGCAGGTGATTCTCCTAGAAACTCTATTGTTCTGATCCACTCACCCTTTGGGCCAGTGTGCAGCACGAAATCGACGAATTGTCGTTGCACCGCACCGCCGTCGGCAGAGCACCAGAGGAGCGCTACCGGGAGCGGGATCGGCACGCCATCACACACCGGTGGCGAGCCGAACGATTAGTTTAGCCCGTTGGCGGCAATTTGCCAGTTCGATGGGCCGTTCGGGCCCGAACAGGCACCACGAAGGCCCTGTTGGGCGCTCTCCCCCACCTCCTCGCCGCCCGCTCCCCGCCTCCTCCCCGCCCGGAAACGGGCTGCCGGGCCGGCCGGGAACGAGGGCCCGGGACACCGGCCGGGGCAGCCTCAGGGAACGGTGAACACCTCCGGGCCGTCGTCGGTCACTGCGATGGTGTGCTCGAAATGGGCTGACAGACGGCCGTCCGCCGTGACCACGCTCCACCCGTCCTCCAGCTGGAGCGTCTCGGGGCTTCCCGCGTTGACCATGGGCTCGACGGCGAACACCATCCCCGTCTTGAGCATGGGGCCGGGGGTTCCCGGCCAGTAGTTGGGTACCTGGGGGTCCTCGTGCATCGCCGTGCCGATGGCATGGCCCACGTACTCACGGACCACGGTGAAACCGGCACGTTCCGCCACTCTCTGGACGGCCCGGCCCACCTCGTTCAGCCGGTTGCCCGAGCGCAGCTGCTCGATCCCCGACCACAGACTGGCCTCGGTCACCTCCAACAGGCGGGTGGCCTCGGCGCTGATCTCCCCCACCCCGGCCGTGTAGGCGGCATCCCCGTGGTAGCCCTCGATGATGGCGCCGCAGTCGACGGACAGGATGTCCCCTTCGGCCAGGACCACCGATTCCGATGGAATGCCGTGGACGATCATCGAGTTGGGCGAGGTGCAGATGACGGCGGGAAACCCGTGGTAGTTGAGAAAGTTGGACTTCGCCCCCCGGCGCTCGAGGACGTCCCTGGCCACCTGGTCGATCTCGGCGGTGGAGATACCGGGACGCAGGGCGGCCCGGGTGGCCTCGTGCATCTCGGCCACGACCTTGCCCGCCTTGCGCATCTTGTCCAGCTCGTCGGGGTTCCGTTTCACCGCTTCGACCCTACGGCGCGGCGAGCCCCGATCATTCGGCTCGACCCAATGGCGGGGCGAGCCCCGATCATTCGGCTCGACCTCATCAGGGACCGCCTCATCGGGTCGGTCTCCCGCCCCTTCGGTCGCGGTGGTCCTCGATCACCCGGACCAGGCGACGGGTCACCGAGTCGGGCGAGCCCGAGCCGTTCACCGAGGCCAGCTGGTTCTTTTCCTGGTACCACTCGATGAGCGGGGCGGTCTGGCGCTCGTAGATCTCCAACCGGCGGGAGATGGCCTCTTCGCGGTCGTCTTCCCGCTGGATGACCTCGCCGCCGCACACGTCACAGGTCCAGTTGATCAACGGTGGGGACGAGACCGAGTAGTTGGTACCGCAGTCCACGCACACCCGGCGGGCGGCCAGCCGGCGCAGCACCTGGGCGGTGGAGACCTCGATGTCGACGGTGAGGTCGAGATCCATCGGAGCCAGGAGGCCGGCCAGCGCCTCGGCCTGGGCCACGGTCCGGGGGCAGCCGTCGAGGACGAAGCCCCGGGCCCGGACATCGCCCTCGTTCAAGCGCTCGGAGACCATGTCCATGATGAGGTCGTCGCTGAGCAGCTCACCCTTGTCCATCAGGTCCTTGGCCTTTTTGCCCAGAGGGGTCCCCTGCTTGACCGCCACCCGCAGCATGTCCCCGGTGGAGACATGAGGGACGACGTAATGGTGAGAGAGACGCACGCACTGCGTCCCCTTACCTGCCCCCTGCTTGCCGAGGACAACGAGCCTGGCGCCTGGTACCACTTACTTGAGGAAGCCCTCGTAGTTTCGCATCATGAGCTGGCTATCGATCTGCTTCATCGTCTCCAGGGCGACGCCCACTGCGATCAGCAGCGTCACGCCATAGAAGGGATAGCCGGTCATGTGCCACGCAGACATCAACAGGGAAGGCACCACGGCCACCCCGCCCAGGAACAGTGCTCCGGGCCAGGTGATCCGGTTGAGGATATGGGCCAGGTAGCGCTCGGTGGGCAGGCCGGGCCGGATGCCGGGGATGTACCCGCCCTGCTTCCGGATGATGTCGGCCTGCTGATGGGGGTCGAAGGCGACGTAGACATAGAAGAACGTGAACAACAGGATAAGGATGAAGTACGAGAAGATGTACACCAGGCTGGTCGGGGTGATGTTGTGGTTCACCCAGGTACGGAACGACGCCGACGGGATGATGTTCGACAACAGCACCGGGATGTACAGCACCGAGCTGGCGAAGATGATGGGTATGACCCCGGATTGGTTGACCTTCAGCGGAATGTAGGTATTGGACCCACCGAAGGTCTTGCGACCAACCACTCGTTTGGCAAAGGTGACCGGGATCCGGCGTTGGCCCTGGTCGACGAAGACGATCAGGACCAGCAGGAGCAGCGACACCACCAGGATGACCCCGAACTTGAACCGACCACCCTCTTGCAGCACGGTGTTCATCCCGCCGGGGATGCCGGCCACCACGTTGGCGAAGATGAGGATGGACATACCCTGACCGATACCCCGTTGGGTGATCAATTCCGCCAACCACATGACCAATGCGGTACCGGCGGTCAGGGTCATGACGATGAAGGCGGCCCGCCAGATGGAGTAGTGGAGGATGAGGTCGATGTTCTGGTTCGACCCGAACAGGCCGCCGCCGCCCTTGTGGAACAGGTACACCAGCCCGGTTGACTGCATGAGGGCCAGGGCGATGGTCAGGTACCTGGTCGTCTGGGTCAGCTTCTTCTGGCCGACGGCACCCTGGTCACGCCATTCCTCCAGCTTGGGGATGACCGTGGCCAGCAGCTGGATGATGATGCTGGAGGTGATGTAGGGCATGATCCCCAGCCCGAACACGGCCATGCGGGTGAGCGCACCGCCGGAGAACAGGTTCAGGAAGCCCAGCACCCCCGAGGACTTGGCCGCCGAGGTGACCTGTTGCACCTTGGAGAAGTCGATGTAGGGCGCGGGGACGTTGGCGCCGAACTGGTAGATGGCAATAACGGTCAGCGTGAACAGGACCTTCTTGCGAAGATCCGGAATACGGAAGATATTTGCCAAACTGGAGAGCATACGACCCCTCGACGCCTTTCGGTCGGTCGATGCTACCGGTTGGTGAGGGCGTTGCCCTTGGCGGGCGGTCGGCCGTTGCCAAAGGGCAGGGGCACGACGGTCACCGAGCCACCGGCTGCGGTGATGGCGGCTTCGGCCGACTTCGAGAAGCCATGAGCCTCGACCCGCACGGCGCGGGTCAGCTCTCCACCTCCGAGGATCTTCACCAGGGCGTTCTTCTTCACCAGCCCGGCTGCCACCAGCGCGGCCAGGTCGGCGTGGTCACCGTCGACAGCACTGAGGGCACCCACGTTGACCGGGGTGTACTCCACCCGGAACGGGTTCTTGAACCCACGCAGCTTGGGAATCCGCTGCATCAACGGCAGCTGGCCACCCTCGAACCCTGCGGGGATCTTGCTCCTGGCCGCCTGGCCCTTGGTCCCTCGACCAGCGGTCTTGCCGCCCTTGCCGGCAATACCTCGACCGACACGGCGGCGCGGTCGAGTGGACCCCGCCGGGGGTCGTAGCTCATGGACCTTCATCGAGCACCTCTCTCGTCTTCACTGGCTGGGGTGACCTCGATCAGATGAGGCACCCGGGCCAGCATGCCGCGGATCTCAGGCCGGTCGGGTAGCACGTTGGTGCGCCCGATGCCACGCAGCCCCAGGGCTCGCAGCGTGCCCCGGTGCTTGGGCTTGGTGCCGATGCCCGAGCGCACCTGGGTGACGCGGATCCACCCGGTGGCCGAATCGGTCGGCGTCGGAGTTGCTGCTGCCATATCAGCTCACCTCCGTGAACAGGTCGCCTTCACGGCGCCGCTCGCGGTAGGCCTGGAGCACACCGCGGGGGATGACGTCTTCGGCCCGCTTGCCCCGGAGGGCGGCAATCTCGTCGGGTCGCTTCAGGCCCTTCAGCCCGGCGATGGTGGCGTGGGCCACGTTGATGCCGTTGGACGAGCCCAGAGACTTGGCCAGGATGTCGCGGATGCCGGCCATCTCCAAGATGGCCCGCGCCGCGCCGCCGGCGATCACACCGGTACCAGGGGCGGCCGGCTTCAACATCACTCGACCGGCACCACTCTCGCCCACGATGGGATGGGTGATGGTCTGGCCGGCCAGCGGCACCTCGAACACGTTCTTGCGCGCCTCTTCGATGCCCTTCTGCACGGCCAGGCCCGCCTCTTTGGCCTTGCCATAACCCAGGCCGACGTTGCCATTCCCGTCACCCACCACCATGAGGGCGGCAAAGGAGAACCGGCGACCACCCTTGACCACTTTGGACACCCGGTTCACCCGGATGGTGCGCTCTTCGTATTGCAGTTCGGGCATTAGAACTCCAGTCCTTCGGCACGGGCCGCGTCCGCCAGAGCGGCGACCCGTCCGTGGTAGGTAAATCCGCCCCGGTCGAAGACCACGGTGGTGACGCCGGCCGACTTGGCGCGGGAGGCCACCAACGTGCCCACCGCCTTGGCCGCGTCGATGTTGCTGCCGGGCTTGCTTCGGAGGCCGCCCTCGACGGTCGAGGCGGCGGCGACGGTGCGCCCGGCCTGGTCGTCGATGAGCTGGGCCGAGATGTGCTTGTTGGAGCGGAAAACGGCCAGGCGCGGCCGTTCGGCTGTGCCCGTGATCCGGCGGCGGACCCGCGAGTGGCGCCGGCGCCGGAGCTCCAGCTTGTGATCGGTTGCACGTCCCATTACTTCGCTGCCTTCCCTGCCTTGCGGACGACCCGCTCTCCGGCGTACCGGATCCCCTTGCCCTTGTAGGGCTCGGGCTTGCGGAGCTTTCTGATGTCTGCCGCCACTTGGCCGACCTTCTCCTTGTCGATCCCCCTCACGGTGATGCGGGTGGGGCTGGGTACCTCGAAGGTCACGCCATCGGGTGCGGTCACGTTCACCGGGTGCGAGTAGCCGAGGGCCAGCTCCAGGGCACCGGCGCCCTTGGGGATGGCCCGGTAGCCCACGCCCACGATCTCCAACTCCTTGGAGTAGCCGGCGGTCACGCCGGTGACCATGTTGGCCACCAACGAGCGGGTCAGGCCGTGGAGGGCGCGGTTCTGACGCTGGTCGTCGGGCCGCTCCACCACCACCTGGTCCCCATCCTGACGGACGGTGATGGTGGCGGGCACCAGACGAGCCAGCTCGCCCTGGGGTCCCTTGACGGTGACCCGGTTGCCCTCGGCCACGGCCACGGACACGCCGGAAGGCACGGGGATGGGGGATCGTCCGATGCGAGACATCAGCGATCACCCCCACAGCCGGCCGAGGAACGGCCGGTCATGTCACAGCCGGCCGAGGAACGGCCGGTCGAGTACAGAGCTCGGTTACCAGACATAACAGAGAACCTCCCCGCCCATGCGGCGCTTGCGGGCCTCACGGTCGGTCATCAAACCTTTGGACGTGGACACCACGGCCACACCCATGCCGCCGAGGACGCGGGGCATCTTGTCGGCGCGGGCGTAGATGCGCAGGCCGGGCTTAGACACCCGCTTGATCCCCGAGATGGTCCGGGCGCGGTCCGGTGCGTACTTCATGATGATCTCGAGGGTCCGGCCCGGCTTGTCCAGGTTGTCGTTCACCTCGAAGCCGCTGATGTAGCCCTCGTCCACCAGGATGGCGGCCAGGGACTCCTTCAGCTTGGATCCGGGCATCTTCACCGTGTCGAAGTGGGCCGTGTTGGCGTTCCGGATGCGGGTGAGCATGTCGGCGATGGGGTCAGTCATGGTCATCGGTCGTCTCCTCCCCTCACCAGCTGGCCTTGGTCACGCCGGGAATCTCGCCGGCGTGCACCATCACCCGCAGGCAGATGCGGCACAGGCCGAACTTGCGGTAGACGGACTTCGGACGGCCACACCGCCGGCAGCGGGTGTACCCGCGAACCTTGAACTTCGGTGTGCGCTGTTGCTTCTCGATCAGAGCCTTCTTCGCCATGGGGTTACTGGTTCTCCTGTCGGAACGGGAAACCGAAAGCAGCCAGGAGTGCCCGGCCCTCGTCGTCGGTACGTGCTGTGGTGGCGATGGTGATGTCCATGCCTCGGGTGGAGTCGATGCGGTCGTAGTCGACCTCGGGAAAGATGAGTTGCTCGGTGACGCCGAACGTGTAGTTGCCATGGCCGTCGAACGATCTCGGCGACAGGCCCCGGAAGTCACGAATCCGGGGGATGGCCGTGGCCACCAGGCGGTCGAAGAACTCCCAGGCCCGGTCACCCCGGAGGGTCACCTTGGCCCCGATCTCCTGACCCTCCCGCAGCTTGAAGCCGGCGATCGACTTCTTGGCCCGGGTGACCACCGGCTTTTGGCCGGTAATGGTCTCCAGGTCGGTCATGGCTCCCTCGATGAGCGACTTCTGCTGGGTGGCCCGGCCCACGCCCATGTTGAGGACGATCTTGGACAGGCGGGGCACTTCCATGATGTTGGCCAGGCCCAGGGTCTCCTGGAGCTGGGCCCGCACCTCGTTGTCGTAGCGGTTCTTGAGCCGGGGACGTGTCCCGACCGTGGCGGTGGCCATCACAGATCACCCCCGCACTTGCGGCAGACCCGCACTTTGCGCCCGTTCTCGTCGATGCGCATCCCGATCCGGGTCGGACCGCAGGAGCCGCACACGATGGCCACCGAGGACACCGACACGGGCATGAACTTGTCGATGACGCCGCCCTGCATGGTGGCGCGGGTCGGCTTGGCGTGGCGCTTGGCCACGTGGACGCCCTCGACGATGACCCGGCCCTCCGAGGGGATGGCCCGGACCACATCGGCCCGCTTGCCCCGGTCCTTGCCCGAGATCACCTGTACCTTGTCTCCCTTGCGGATTCGCATCACAACACCTCCGGTGCAAGTGAGACGATCCGCATGAAGCGCTTGTCGCGCAGCTCCCGGCCTACCGGGCCGAAGATGCGGGTCCCACGTGGTTGTTGCTGGTCGTTGATCAAGACGGCCGCGTTCTCGTCGAAACGGATATAGCTGCCGTCGGGTCGACGCTTTTCCTTCTTGGTCCGGACGACGACGCACTTGACGACTTCGCCCTTCTTGACCGCGGCGCCGGGAATGGCGTCTTTGACTGTGGCCACGAAGACATCACCGATGGTGGCGTAGCGCCGGCGCGAGCCGCCGAGCACCTTGATGCAGAGCACTTCTTTGGCCCCGGAATTGTCGGCGACCCGAAGTCGCGATTCCTGTTGGATCATCTCGCCCGCTCCAGCACTTCGCCCAGCCGCCAGCGCTTCAGCTTGGACAGGGGTCGGGTCTCGATCACCCGGACCCGATCGCCTACCTTGGCCGTGTTGTCCTGATCGTGGACGTAGAGGCGCTTGGTGCGCTGCACCGTCTTCCCGTAGCGGGGATGGCGTACCCGTTCCACCACGGACACCACCACGGTGGCCTCCATGCCGTCGGAGACGACAGTGCCCTCACGGACCTTGCGGCGGTTCGCCCGCTCGTCGGTTGTCGGCTCGTCGGCCATCAGCCCTCTTCCTCCACGTCTTTCACATCTTCGTCGTCGGCCTCGGTGGCCTCGTCGGTTTGGCCAGGCTCGGCGGCGGCGCTGGCCGTCACTGTGGCCGTCGATGCCGCCTCGTCATCCACCTCGTCCTCGACTTCGTCCTCGGCGCCGTCGGCCTCTTCGGCCTCGGCGTCCTGGTTCTCCTCGGCCCGTGCCGCCGCCCGCCGCTCGGCGGCGGGGATCCTGGTCCGGCCCAGCTTCTTGTCCTCGGCCGCCTGGCGGGCCACAGCCTGGTGCACGGGGATGTCCTCCACGGCCAGTCCTTCGGCCTCGGCGATCTCCCGGGCCCGGAGCTCGGTGAGGAGTCGGGCGATGTCCTTGCGGACGTGGTTCATCCGGGAGAAGTTGTCGAGCTGACCGGTGGCCAGCTGAAAGCGCAGGTTGAACAACTCACGCCTGGTCTCGTTGAGACGGGTCTCGAGCTCATCTCCATCGAGCTCGACGATCTCGGCTGCGGTGGCCATCAGACTTGGACCTCCGGTGTCCCATGGGTTCCGGGACGGATGACGAACTTGGCCTTGAACGGAAGCTTCTGGATAGCCCGCTCCATGGCCTCTTTGGCCAGCCCCTGCTCCACGCCGGCCAGCTCGAAGAGGATGCGGCCCGGCTTGACCACGGCCACCCAGTGCTCGGGGTTGCCCTTGCCCGAGCCCATGCGGGTCTCGGCCGGCTTCTGGGTGACCGGCCGGTCCGGGAACACCCGGATCCACACCTTGCCACCGCGCTTCACGTGACGGGTCATGGCAATACGGGCGGCCTCGATCTGCCGGGCGGTCAGCCAGGCAGGCTCCAGGGCCTGAATGCCGAAGTCACCGAAATTGACGGTGGCGCCACCCTTGGCTGCGCCGGTCATCCGGCCGCGCTGCTGCTTGCGGTGCTTGACCTTGCGGGGCATCAACATGTCAGTCGACCTCCTTGCGGAAGTGCGGGGTCTCGTGATGCTCGCGGGTCCGGCGCTCGATCTCCTCGTCCTCGCTGAGGATGCGCTCGAGCTCGTCGGGAACGGCGGGGGTGGCGACCATATCGGCGGTGTCCTGGTCGACCATGCCCTCGGGAACCTCGGGTGACTCGGTGGCACCGTCACCCACGACAACGCTCCCCGGCGCACCCTGTTCGGCCCGGCGACGACCGCCACCGGCGGTGATCAGTCGGCGGGGCGGGGCCCCCTGGCCCGACGTCTCGCCCACGGCCATGGCCGCCTCGCGGTTGATCTTCTCCTCCGAGGAGATCTTGTAGGGAAGGATGTCGCCCTTGTAGATCCACACCTTCACGCCGATCCGGCCGAAGGTGGTCTTGGCCTCACGGAAGCCGTAGTCGATGTCGGCCCGCAGGGTATGGAGAGGAACCCGGCCTTCCCGGTAGGACTCCTTGCGGGCCATCTCCGAACCGCCGAGGCGGCCCGAGCACTGGACCCGGACGCCGAGGGCACCGGCCTTTTGCACCGTCTGGATGGCTCGCTTCATGGCCCGCCGGAAGGCGACCCGACGAGCCAGCTGGTCACAGATCCCCTGGGCGATGAGGGCGGCGTCCAGCTCGGGCTGCTTGATCTCTTGGATGTTCAGCTGGATGCGGTTGACCAGGCCGGTGATCTCTTCGATCTTCTTCTTCAGCCGGTCGGCTTCTGACCCGCGGCGTCCGATGACGATGCCCGGGCGAGCGGTGTGGATGTCGACACGCAGGCGATCACGGGTGCGCTCCACCTCGATGCGGCTGACGGCAGCCGACTCCAGCTGCGACATCAGGAAGTCGCGGATCTTCCAGTCCTCGATCACGCAGTTCTGATAGTTGCGCTCTT
>DASZLD010000118.1:0-20566 GCA_035552655.1 Acidimicrobiales bacterium | reverse complement strand
CGACCTCCCAGTAGCGGCAGAACTTCTCCCAGCACACCTGGACGTTCGTGCCCATCACCAGGTTCGGTTTGTCGGTCGGCTTGCCCGCCTTGCGCATCCGCTCGCGCCACCGCCACTTGAGGGCCATCCCGCCGAGCATCGACGCCTCGCTCGATCCGGTAGTCGAGGTGCCGGTAGCCCCACCTTGTTCATCGGTGTTCCACAGACCACTGATCATGTTCACGCAGCGTCTCTCGAGCTCGGCCGTGCGCGGGTACTCGTCCTTGTCGATCATGTTCTTGTCGAAGGTGTCGGCCATCAGCTCCTTGGCCTCAGGCTCCATCCAGGTGGTGACGAAGGTGGCCAGGTTGAGCCGGGACAGGCCGTCGAGCAGGAGCTCGTCCCGCACCAGCTGGAGTGCGGTGTCGGCCCGCATGGCACCGGGAGGCATGGCTGTGGTGGCCACCAGCCCGCATTCGTTGGAACGGGCGAACATCGGGTCGATGGCCGAGTCGGCCATGCGCTCGTCCTTGGCTGACTCGCTTTGGTGAACGGCCATGGAAGGCTCCTTGCTTGGTGGGGTAGGACAGGGGCGTGGCTCGCACGCTCGCATGGCCACTGTAGGGACTGCAGCCCGGGCGCGCCGGTAGCCCCACCGGTGGAGCATGGCTCAGGGGACGGTCAGCACCGAGAGCGGAAGGGTGGCGAACAGTTCTTCGAGGCCCAGTCGCCGGCGGCGGGGCGAGCACCGACGGCCGGAGACCACGTCGACCAGGTGGGTCGGACAGCCCTCGGGCAACACCACCGATGTGCCGGCCCACAGGTCCGGGCCCACCGGCATGCGACCGGCACCGGCCACGGTGAGCGGCAGCCGAGGCACCGCCACCACCACCCAATCGGCCGCGCGGCGCCGGGCAAAGGCCACCACGTGACGGCGCAGCGGGCCGCGGACATCGAGGGCCAGGTACGAGCCGCCATCGAACAGCTGGGGTCGGGACCGCCGGAACCGGAGCAGGGCCTGGGTCACCAGCAGCTTCAGGCGCCCATCGGGCCAGGTGACGAGGAGCTCAGCGGCCAGGACCTCCCGCTGGGCCGCTCCATCGAGGGCGCGGGCCAGGCCGGCCCGCCGGTCGAAGTCGACCGGGCGCCGGTTGTCCGGGTCCACCAGCGAGTGCGACCACAGCTCGGTCCCCTGGTACAGATCGGGCACCCCGGGCACGGTGCACTTGAGCACCGTGAGCGCCAGTGCGTTGACGGCAGCCGCCGGTCCCACCTGGTCGAGCAGGTCGGTGAGATCAGCGTGGAAGCGCCGGTTGGACGGACCCAGGATGGTGCGAACGAAGGAACGAACGCGCCGCTCGTAGCCCTCGTCGGGATCGAGCCAGCTGGTCCGGACCTTCGCTTCCCTCATCGCTTTGACCATGTAGTCCTGGATCCGACGGCTGAAGCCGGACCGATCATCGAGATCGAGCGGCCACGCCCCCACGATGGTCTGGTACAGGAAGTGCTCGTCATGGGGATCGGGGACCGAGGGCAACGGCCGGTGCCATCGATGCCACCGGCCCACATGGTCGCTCCAGGTGTCGGGCACCTCCGACAGCACGGCCAGGCGGGTCCTGACGTCTTCGCTTCGCTTGGTGTCGTGGGTGGTGGTGGCCAGCAACGACCCCGGGCTGCGCCGGCGACCCGACGCCATGGCCCGGTGGAACTGGTCCACCGTGACCGGTGGCCGGCCGGGGTCACTGCCCACCTCGGTGAGGGCCAACAGGCCGCTGAAACGGTAGAGGGCGGTGTCCTCCACCCCCTTGGCCGTCACTGCTCCGGTGTGCTGTTGCCACCGTCGCACCAGTTCCAGATGATTCGATGTCCCGGTTTTGGTCCCGTCATCGAGGGCGACGAGCAGGGGCACGATGGCGTCCAGCGCACGACGCCCGTCCTCGTCCAGGTGAATCCGAGCGCCAACGGCAGCGTCACAGATATCGGCACGATCATCACCGGTGGGTCCGGCGGCATCGACGTAGGTCCGGTACACCCCGAGCTGGGACGCCAGCTCGGTCAGCGCCGCGGCCACATCGGGCCGGGCACTGTCATGGCCGGGACGGTCCCGGTCCAGCTGCGAAAGGACCAGTCCGACCAGTCGGTCGACCTGGCCCGGAAAGAGCGACCGCTGGACGAACCGCTTCGCATCGGCGCTGAGCTCATCGAAGGGACGAGTGTCCCCGTCCAGCGCGGCGATGGCCTCGGCGCCGGCCGCGTCGACCAGCAGCGAGCCGGCCCGGTCGGCGAACTCATAGCCGGTGGTGCCGTCCACCGGCCACGAGGCCGGGAGGCTTTCCTCGCGGGCCAGGACCTTCTCGACCACGAGGGCTGGTGGAGAGGGGCGAGCGGCATCGAGGTCGCGGCGCAATCGGGCCAGATAGCCGGCCGGATCGGCCAGGCCGTCGACGTGGTCCACCCGGAACCCGGCAATGCGCTCGTCTCGGGCCAACTCGAGCAGCAACGAGTGCGTGGCCTCGTACACCACCGGGTCTTCCACCCGCACGCCCACCAGTCCGTCCACATCGAAGAAGCGCCGGTAGTTCCCCTGGTGGCGGCCGACGCGCCACAGGGCCAACCGGTAGTGCTGGCCCTCGAGCAGCTCGGCCATCATGGCGGGATCCGAGGCGCCGTCACCTCCATCGGCCAGCGAGTGAACCAGGTGGTCCGAGGGGCCCGGAGCCAGGGGGAACCGGTGGTCGAAGTAGGCCAGGGCCGCGTCGCCGTCCTCGACGACCACGGCCAGCTCGGCCCGGGCCAACACCTCGGCCAGCGAGCGACCGAGCACGGGGAGGAGAACCCTCCCCTGGTGCCGGGTCCAGTCGACGTCGAAGTAGCGGGCGAACGCCGACCCCCTCCCCTGTTGCAACACGTCCCACCACCACGGATTGGCGGCAACCGCGGCCATGTGATTGGGCACCATGTCGATGAGCAGGGCCATGTCCCGCTCGGCCAGCTCCTCCAGCAAGGCGTCGAACTGGTCGGGCGAGCCCAGAGCGGGATCGAGTCGTCGGGGGTCGATCACGTCGTACCCGTGGGTGCTCCCCGGTGCGGCCGTGGTCACCGGTGAGACGTAGAGGGTCTCGACGCCCAGCTCACCCAAGTAGGGCACAAGCTGGCGGGCTCGATCGAACCCCAGCCCGTTGAGCTGGAGCCGGTAGGTCGAGCCCAGATGGCGATCGCTCGACGTCCGGCTCCGAGAGGAGCCCGTCACTCGTCCAGGCGCTCGTCGTGCCGGAGAAGCAGGCTGGAGTGGGCGGTGAGATTGACCGCCGAGGTGCGTACCGTCCGACCCTGCTCACCGGGACGGGCCGTCGAGATCAGCTCCTCCCACCGACCGGGCCATTCGAGCCGGGGAAGGGTCCAGGATCGGGACCGGGTGGACGCGTTCAACAACAAGAGCAGCGAATTGCTCTTGACCAACCGTCCCCGGAAGTCGATCTCGTCGGCGGCGCGTCCGGGCAGCAGCATGCCGATCGACCGGTTCTCTGTGTCCTGCCAATCCTCCTCGGTCATCATCTCGCCATCGGGCCGGACCCACATCACGTCGCGCGCCTGGTCGCCGATGGACTTGCCGGTGAAGAAGTCTCGCCGTCGCAGGATCGGGTTGTCCTCCACGATCGAGATCAGGTCCCGGGTGAACGCATACAGCGCCGTGCCCGTCTCGCCCACATCCCAGTCGACCCAGCTGATCTCGGAGTCCTGGCAGTAGGCGTTGTTGTTCCCGTCCTGGGTCCGACCGATCTCGTCTCCGCCCAGGATCATGCGCACGCCCTGGGAGAACATGAGCGTGGTCAGCAGGTTGCGCTTCATCCGGTCGCGGGCTCGCTCGATCCGCACCGAGGGCGACGGTCCTTCCACCCCCCAGTTCCGGCTCAGGTTGTCGCTGGCCCCGTCTTGGTTGTCCTCCCCGTTGGCCTCGTTGTGCCGCTGTTCGTAGCTGACCAGATCGGTCAGAGTGAAGCCGTCGTGACAAGTGACGAAGTTCACCGACGCGTAGGTTCGACGTCCACTGGGGGCATAGATGTCGCTGGAGCCGGTCAGCCGGGAGGCCAGTTCGGGGACCTGACCCGGGTCTCCCCGCCAGAAGCGGCGGATGGCATCCCGGAAGGCGCCGTTCCACTCCGACCAGCCGGGAGGGAACCGACCCAGTTGATAGCCGTCCGGTCCCACGTCCCAGGGCTCGGCGATGAGCTTCACCTTGGACAGCACCGGGTCCTGTTGGATGATCTCGAAGAAGGCACTGGGATGGCCGGCCTCGTACCCCCTGACCAGGACGGGGGCCAGGTCGAAGCGAAACCCGTCGACGTGCATGTCGGTGACCCAGTAGCGCAGGCTGTCCATGATCAGGGCCATGGCCCGTGGGTGCATGATGTTCAGGCTGTTCCCGGTGCCGGTGAAGTCCACGTGGTACCGGGGATCGTCGGGGTTCAACCGGTAGTACGAGGCGTTGTCGATGCCTCGCAACGACAAGGTCGGCCCCAGGTGGTTCCCCTCACCGGTGTGGTTGTAGACCACGTCCAAGATGACCTCCAACCCGGCGCGGTGGAGGGTCCGGACCATCGACTTGAACTCGCCGATCTGCTGACCCAGACCACCGGTGGCATATCCCACATGCGGGGCCAGAAAGGCGATGGAGTTGTAGCCCCAGTAGTTGGTGAGGCCCCGTTCCACCAGGTGGCGGTCGGCCACGAACTGATGGGTGGGCATCAGTTCCACCGCGGTGACACCCAGGCTCACCAGGTGGTCGATGATCGGATCGGAGGCCAACCCCAGATAGGTGCCCCGGAGGTCCTCGGGGACGCCGGGGTGGCGCATGGTCATACCCCGTACGTGACACTCGTAGATGACGGTCCGATTCCAGGGCGTGTTGGGCGCCCGGTCGTCGCCCCAGGTGAAGGCGGGGTCGGCCACCACGCACTTGGGCATGGCCCCGGCCGAGTCGCGTGGATCCTGGGACAGGTCCACGGCCGGGTCGCCGATGGTGTACCCGAACAGCTCATCGCTCCAACGGATCGTGCCGCTCACCGCTTTGGCGTAGGGGTCGATGAGGAGCTTGGCCGGATTGAAGCGGTGGCCCTCCTCGGGCTTGTACGGCCCGTCGATCCGGTACCCGTACAGGGCTCCGGGACGAACGTCGGGTAAATAGGCATGCCAGACCCGATCGGTGGCCGCCGCCATCGATACCTGGGCCGAGGGCTCGGCTGCCTCGGGCGTATCGAACAGGCACAGCTCCACCGAGGTGGCATGCTCGGAGAAGATGGCGAAGTTGACACCCTCGCCGTCCCACGTCGCCCCCAGCGGGTGGGGGCTTCCTGGCCAGATTCGCATGCTCATACCTCTCTCGGGCCCGCATGGACAAAGGAGCAGAAGCCATGAGGACCCAGTCGGACCTCGTCCTGGGACTCCACCATCGCCAGTTGCCGCTGACCGTGACCACCAACGGTGGGGTCAGCCGAATCGATGAGGAGCGTCCATGATGACGGCCTGCCTGCCCCGTCCCACGCAACGGGAAGTCGGGTCACGGCTTCCACCGCGCTGAAGTTGAACAGGCTACAGACCGATTCGACGGAGTCCGAACGGGCCAGCGTCACCACGTCGCCCTGGGCGTAGGCCTGGGCTTGGTGGCGAGCCGAACGGGTCAGGGCGCTGTGGGTTCGGCGAAGGTCGATCAACGACCGGTGCAGGGACCACAGCTGGGCATGCCCAGGGGCAAAGCGTTGTGACCGGTCGAGGACGGCGGCCCGGAAGGTCCCCTCGGCCAGGGCATCAGCCGGCTCGTCCGTCCACCCGAGACCGGTCATTTCCTCCTGCCGTCCTCGGCGCACCGCGTCGCGCAGTTCGGGGTCGGCGTGGTCGACGAAATAGGCGAACGGCGCCGTTTCCCCGTACTCCTCTCCCATGAACAACAGGGGCACCCCGGGGGACAGCAACAGGACGGCTGCGGCCAAGCGGAGGGCGTCGGGGCTCACCAGCGAGGACAGCCGGTCTCCCCGAGGTCGGTTCCCGACATGATCGTGGTTCTGGGCAAAGAGCACGAACCGTTCCGGCTCGATGCCGGTGGAGGATGCGCCGTGGCGACGAGAGCGATGGGGCGAGTACTGGCCTTGATACACGAAGCCCTCGGACATCGATCGAGCCAGCTGTCCGACGTCACCGAAGTCGGCGTAGTAGCCCAGACGCTCCCCCGTCAGCGAGGCATGCAGGGCGTGATGGAAATCGTCGTTCCACTGGGCATCGAGACCGAGGCCGCCCACCGCCGTGGGCGAGACGACGCGAGGATCGTTGTCGGCGCTCTCGGCGATGAGATCGCACCGTCGACCGAGGAGAGTGCCCAGTTGCTCGGTGGCGCCCGACAGCTCGACCAGGAACGGGGTGGCGGTCGGGTCGACGATGCCGTGTACGGCATCGAGCCGGAGCGCATCGACATGGAAGTCCCGGAACCAGGTCAGGGCGTTCTCCACGAAGTACCGGCGGACCTGATCGGAGCCCGGACCGTCGAAGTTGATGGCCGCACCCCACGGGGTCCGGTAGCGGTCGGTGAAGTAGGGGCCGTAGGCGCCGAGGACGTTCCCCTCTGGCCCCACATGGTTGTACACCACATCGAGCACGACGGCGATGTCTCGTTGGTGGGCGGCGTCCACGAAGCGCTGGAAGGCGGCGGGTCCGCCATAGGAGTGCTGCACGGCATAGGGGAAGACGCCGTCGTATCCCCAATTGCGCTTTCCCGAGAACTGGGCCACCGGGAGCGGCTCGACGGCTGTGACTCCCAACTCGGCCAGTTCGTCCAGGACGGCGATGGCCGAGTCGAAGGTCCCCGCCGGCGTCAGCGCTCCGATGTGGGCCTCGTACATGATGTGGCTCCACAGCGGTCGGGTCGTGAACCGGCCGTCGCCCCAGTGGTGGGCGGAGGGGTCGAACACCTCCGACGGACCGGCCACGCCATCGGGCTGGGAGCGCGAGGCCGGATCGGCCAGCTCCCGCCCGTCCTCCAGCACCAGCCGGTATCGGGTCCCGGGTTCCAGGCCGGTGACCAGGCCCACGTGATAGCCCGCACCGGTGGGCTCGAGGCGAACCAGCCGGTCGGGTTGGTCGAGTACCCGGACCGATATCGTGGCCGACTGCGGGGCCCACACCGTCACGTGCGCACCCTGGCCGGGCACGGGCACCGCGCCGAGGGGCAGATCGCCGTGGGGTACGGCGGGAACGCCGACCAGTCCCCACCGAGGGGGCGTGGGCGTACCGGCCTCGACCCGGTCGGGCTGGGTCACGATGCCGGATCGCGCCGGAAGAACAGGCAGGCCAGCGGCGGGACGGTGATGTGCACGGTGTGGGAGCGGTCACGCCACGGCACCGGCTCGGCCTGCACGACGCCGAGGTTGCCCACGCCGCTCCCGCCATAGTCGGTCGCATCGCTGTTCAACAGCTCGATCCAGGATCCGCCCTCGGGCACTCCCAGTGAGAGTTGGTGTCGAGGTATGGGGGTGAAGTTGCACACCACGAGCACCGATTGGCCGGAGGAGTCGCGGCGGAGAAAGCTCAGCACGCTGATCTCGTGGGCATCCATCTGCACCCACTCGAAGCCATTCGGATCGGCATCCAACTCGTGCAAGGGGCGCTGTTCCCGATAGAGACGGTTGAGATCGGCCACCCACCGGCACAGGCCCGCATTGCGTTGGCGCCCGAGCAGGGCCCAATCGAGGCCGCCCTCGTGGGCCCATTCCCGCTCCGATCCGAGCTCGGACCCCATGAACAACAGCTTCTTCCCCGGTTGGGCGAACTGGTACCCGAACAGCAAGCGGAGATTGGCGAATTTCTGCCAGTCGTCGCCGGGCATGGCCGTGAGCAACGAGCCCTTGCCGTGGACCACCTCGTCGTGAGACAGGGGCAGCACGAAGTTCTCGGTAAAGGCATAGACCTGCCGGAACGTCAGTTCATCGTGGTGATAGTGCCGGTGCACCGGGTCCTCGGACATGTAGGCCAAGGTGTCGTGCATCCACCCCATGTCCCACTTGAACCCGAACCCGAGCCCCCCGACGTCGGTGGGCCGGGACACGCCGGGCCAGGCGGTGGACTCCTCGGCCATGGTCTGGACGTCAGGATGATCGGCGTAGATGCCGATGTTGAGCTGTTGCAGGAACGACACCGCCTCGAGGTTCTCGCGCCCTCCATGGACATTGGGCAACCACTCACCCGCTTTGCGGGAATAGTCCAGATAGAGCATGGAGGCCACGGCGTCGAACCGAAGTCCGTCGACGTGGTACCGGGATAGCCAGTGCTCAGCCGAGGAGGCCAGGAAGCTCCGGACCTCGTGGCGACCGAAGTTGAAGATCAGGCTGCCCCAATCGGGATGCACCCCGAGCCGGGGATCGGCGTGCTCGTAGAGGTGGGTGCCGTCGAACTGAGCCAGGCCGAAGGCGTCGTTGGGGAAATGCGAGGGGACCCAGTCCAACAGCACACCGATGCCCGCCCGGTGCAGGGCGTCGATCAGGGCCATGAACTCCTGTGGGCTGCCGTAGCGGGAGGTGGGGGCGAAGAAGCCGGTCACCTGGTAGCCCCAGGACCCATAGAAGGGGTGCTCCATCATGGGCAGGAACTCCACATGGGTGAACCCCATGGTTCGCACATGCTCGATGAGGCGGGGCGCCACCTCGGCGTAGGTCAGCAATCGATCGGGGTCCTCGGGTGACCGCAGCCAACTGCCGAAGTGGACCTCGTAGATGGAGATGGGCGCAGCCATGGTGGCGGCCGCCCCCCGGGAGTGCATCCACTCGTCGTCTGCCCAACGGTAGGCCAGGTCGGCGACCACCGAGCCGGTGCGCGGGGGGACCTCGCTGAAGAAGGCCACCGGGTCGGCCTTGTCCAGCACCCTTCCGTCCCCGGTGGTGATGGCGTACTTGTAGACGTCCCCAGCCCGGGCCGCCGTTACCACGCCCTCCCAGATGCCCGAGCTGCCGCGGACGATCAGCGGGTCGGCCTGGGCATCCCAGCCGTTGAAGTCCCCGATCACCGCCACCGACGAGGCGTTGGGGGCCCAGACCGCGAAGCGGACACCCTCGCTCCCGGTTCCGGCGAGCACGTGGGCCCCCAGCTTGTCGGCCAGGTGTCGGTGCGTGCCCTCGTTGAACAGGTACAGGTCATCGGCCGACAACAAGCTGGGCGAAGCCGGAGTGACCGACCCCCTCCGGTCCGCGCTCATACGTTCGGCCCCACGGGAGGTCCCACCGGGGTCAGCTCCTTGCGGAGCCCGTCGACGTCGCTCAACAGCCCCACCACCCCGGCATCGCCTCCCGCCTCATCCAGGGTCTTCGCCGCCCGCAGCCGCCAGTTGGGCATCTCGGGACCGGTACCCGGTCGGTTCTGCGGTTCTCGCTCCAGCCACAGGTCCTCCAGATCGACCAGCATGAGCAACGCCGGACCGGCGGCCATGTGCCGGAGGCAGGCCCGGAGGAGCTCCCTGGTGTCGCCGGGCCCGTGGCCCTCCAGGTGCGTCGCCGCCTGCAGGGCCAACCGGTTGGCCTCTCGGTCGACCCGCTCACGGTCGGCCGTGATCGGGTCCACCGTCCCCGATCGTTCTCGGTCATCGATGTCATCGCCCTCCCAGTACGCGGCAAAACGGGGAAGATCGTGGGTGCCCCACGAGGCCAAGGAGCGCTCGGGGGCGGCCGGGAGCGGATCGGCGGGAGCTGTCTCGAACTGGAACACCCAGGACCGGAGCATCCCGTCGTGGGCCATGGCCGTCCGCACCCGGTCGGGAACGGTGCCCAGGTCCTCCCCGACCACCGCCGTTCCCGACCGGGTGGCCTCGAGGGCGACAACGGCTCGCATCTCCTCGTGCCGGTACTGCACGTATGCTCCTTCGCCCTCATCGCACCCGTGGGGCAGCCAGTAGAGCCGGTCGAGCCCCATGATGTGGTCGACCCGGACGGCATCGGCGTGCCGGCAGGCCTGGCCCATCTGGGCCCGGAGATAGCGGTAGCCGTCGTTCCGGAGGCCCTCGGGGTGGAGCGGCGGGAACCCCCAGTTCTGTCCGCCCGAGAAGAAGGCATCGGGCGGGGCGCCGCCGCTCGCGCCGGTGGCGAAGGCATGCCGCTGCCACCAGGGATCGAATCCGGACGGATGCACACCGACCGGGATGTCCAGATAGAGGCCGGCGCCCCCTTGCTCGCCGACCGAAGTCAGTTGCTGTTCGGCCACCCACTGGACATAGAGGTGGAAGTGTTCGGCATCGTCGCCCCTGCCGTCGGTGGCGGTCGATGTCTCCGCCGTCGTCCAATCAGCCCACGACGAGCCGATCCGTTCGCACGCCGATCGGAACCGGGCATAGGCGGCCAGCTCCGGGCGGGCGGCGGCGAAGGCCTCGAGCTCGCTCCGTCGCGGCGAAGGCGCAGCGAACAACGCTGCGGCCATGGGAGCCAACACGGAACGGAGGGTGGCCATGACCTGGCCGTAGGGGACGAATCGGGAGGTCCGGGCCACCTCGACCTGGCGCCGGAGGGCATCGCTGTCGAGCAGCCGGCGGGCTTCGGGGGCGATGGCCAGCTCGGGCAGGCCGGTGGGATCGATGTAGAGCTCGCTCCACCCCAATTTGGTGACGGGCCGGTACGGGCTGGGGTCCACCGGCTCCTCCAGGAACAGCGGGTAGAGCGGCAGCGTGCCCACCAGGGCCCCCCCGGCGTGGCCGGTCCACTGGGCCAGGCGGGCGAGGTCGGCATAGGTGCCCACGCCCCGATCGTGCTCGGTCCTGAGGGCGTGCAACGGGAGGAAGGTGCCCCAACCCCGCCTGGGCAGGGGGCAGGTGGGGGCGACTAGCACCAGCGCCGTGGACAGCGCGCCTGAGGCGTGCACGGTGAGCCGGTGGTAGCCCGGAGGCAGGACCCTCCCGCCGCCATCCAGCGGGAGCTCGTAGGTATCGAGCGTGCGCCCGTCCACCTCGTCCCGGGCCGTTTTGGACCAGCTCATCTGGGACAGGGGTCGGCGGCGGACCGTCCCGTCCTCCAGCTCGAGCTCATGCCAACACGTGTCCAGGTCAGTGTGGGCCGGCAGCACCAGGCGGACCGATCGTGGCTCGCCCTCCCACTGGACCTGAACCGGCTCCATAATCCGTCGGGCCCGCGCCGCCGTCATCGCCCGCACTGCCTCGGGGGCGTCACCCACGTCTGTGACCGGGATGCCCAGGGCGCCGAGCACGGCCAACAGCGTCGAGGGGCGCGCCCGCCGTCGGGCCCCGTCGTTGGCCGTGAACTCGGTGTGCACGCCGGCCAGGGCGCACAACATGGAAAGAGCACGAAGATCGTGGGCAGGGGCGGTGCTCACGGGCTCGACTCCAAGATGTCGAGCACGCCCCGGGCCGGGATGTCCACCCAGTCGGGCCGGGAGTTGGCCTCATAGCCCAACTCGTACACGGCCTTCTCCAAGAGGAAGAAGTCGAGGAGGCCGGCCAGCTGGTCGGGATCGGACGGGAGGAATCCTCCGGGCCGGGCCACCTCGAGGTAGGCATCCAAGAAGGTGCCCGACACCCAGCGGTACCACAGGGTCAACCACCCCTCCAGGTCGGCGTGCAGCGACGTGTTGAGATCGCGGCTCAGCCGGATGCCGGCGGCCCGGGAGGCGTAGTGGAACGATCGGATCATCCCGGCCACGTCGACCAGGGCGGGGCGCTTCAGCCGGCGCTGGCTCAGCGAACGGTTGGGCTCGCCCTCGAAGTCGATGATGACGAAGTCCTTGCCCGTCCACAACACCTGGCCCAGGTGGTAGTCCCCGTGGCAGCGGATCCGCTCGGCCTGGATCCGCAACGAGCTCATGACCCGGAGGCGCTGGGCCACCTCCGACTCCCGGGTCAGCACCTCCTGCAGACATTCGGAGGGATCGCCGATCGAGCCCAGCTGCCGGAACACGCGCTTAGTCAGGCTCCGTGCTCCGTGGTACAGCGCCTGGCGCCCGATCCCGGTCATGGGCTCGGGGGCGAGGTCCGGGTCGGTGGCATCGGAGGTAAGGGCCAGGTGGAGCTCGGCCGTCCGCGCCCCGAGCAGCGAGGCCCACTCCAGGTGTGGACCGACCAACAGGTTTCCCGGCTCGAGGTTGGTGGCACCCACGTCCAACAGGCGCGGTGGTGCGATCAGGTGGAGGTCCTCGGAGCCGGGGTTGGCCAACGCCTCTTCGAGGCCGTGGCCCAGGGCATCGACCACATAGTTGAAGCCGCTGCCCTCGTTGGGCACGAACTCCTCCAGCGCAGCCACGGTGACGGGCTCGGACCCCAGCCCGTCGGAGCGGTACTCGATGGAACCGGCGGTGGCCGGGGCGTTGGCAAAATGGGCCTGTTCGCTCAGGAACCGGCCCAGCTCGACGCCGGGGTTGACCCCCTCTTCGAACCGGCGGATGAACTTCACGATGGCCTGGTCCCCGAAGGCCACCGAGCTGTTCGACTGCTCGGCGGTGATGGGCACGGGGGGCGAATCGACGGTGATCCGCTCGCGCACCGATCGGAACCGGGGGGTGGGGACTCCCGACAGGCGACCACGTTTCCCGGACAACGGGCGTCGCCTCGACAGCATCTGGAGGATGGCCCACGAGAACTCGGGCTCCCACACTGCGTCGTAGATCACCCCGTCCTCGCCGCCGGCGCGCAGATCGGCGATGATGGCCTCGGGCTTCCATCGCTCGATCTCCTCGGCCCGGGTCCCCACGGCAAAGGCAATGGGCAAGGAGTACAGCTCGGGGCTCCCGTAGTCGAGCTCCACCCTCACGACGGTGAAATGGGCCATCGGCTCCTCGCGCCGACCACCGGCCGGTGGGATGGGCACGCTGTCCACCACGCTCACCGACGTGATCTGACGCGACTTGTCCCCGAACCATCGGCGCTCGGCCAGGTACCCGGGAAGGTACTCCTCGAACCGGCGGACGCCCGCACCGGTGAGCAACTCGCTCCAGTTGCCCCGAACGGTGAAGGAGCGACGCGGTCCATGGGACCGCTCGGTCTCCCGCTCCAGGGCAAACCAGTAGAAGCCGTGGGGACCGAGGGTGATGAAGTAGGGCAGGTCACCCACCACCGGGAATTCCATGTTCCCGAACAGTTCTACCGGCGTGGCCCCGCGGAACTCGGCGAGATCGAGCTCCGCGCACTGGACGTTCCGGGACAGGTTGACCACCACCAGGATCAGCTCGTCCTCATGGCGTCGGAGAAAGGCCAACACCTTGCGGTTGTCGGGACGGAGGATCTCCAGGCTCCCCGAGGCAAAGGCCTGGTACCGCTTGCGCAGGGCCACCAATCGCCTCATCCACCACAGCAACGAACTGGGGTTCTGGTCCTGGGCCTCCACGTTGACCGCTTGAGAATGGAACCCGGGATCGATGACCACGGGCAGGAAAAGGCGTTGGGGATTGGCCCGGGAGAAGCCGGCGTTGCGGTCGCTGTCCCACTGCATCGGTGTGCGCACGGCGTTGCGGTCGCCCAGGTAGATGTTGTCCCCCATGCCGATCTCGTCGCCGTAGTACAGGATCGGGGTGCCGGGCAACGAGAACAGCAGACCGTTCATCATCTCGATCATGGTCCGGTCGTTCCCGAGCAACGGGGCCAGTCTTCGCCGGATGCCCACGTTGATGCGGGCCTGGGAATCCTGGGCGTAGACGCGGTACATGTAGTCGCGCTCTTCGTCCGTCACCATCTCCAAGGTGAGCTCGTCGTGGTTGCGCAGAAAGAGAGCCCACTGGCAGTCCGGCGGGGTCTCGGGCGTCTCGGTGAGGATGTCCACGATGGGGAACCGGTCCTCCTGCCGGGCGGCCATGAACATTCGGGGCATCAGAGGAAAGTGGAACGCCATCTGGCAGATGTCGCCATCACCCATGTAGGCCACGGCGTCCTCGGGCCACTGGTTGGCTTCGGCCAGCAGCATCCGGTCGTCGAAGCGTGCGTCGACGTGGGCCCGCAGCTCGCGGAGGTACTCGAAGGTCTCGGGCAGGTTCTCGCACGTCGTCCCCTCGCGGGCGAAGATATAGGGAACGGCATCGAGCCGGAGGCCGTCCACGCCCATCTCGAGCCAGAAGTCGACGACGTCGAACATGGCCTGGCGGACCGCGGGGTTGTCGTAGTTGAGGTTGGGCTGATGGGAGTAGAAGCGATGCCAGTAGTACGACCGGGTCACGGGATCGAACGTCCAGTTGGACGTCTCGAAGTCCTTGAAGATGACCCGTGCCTCCTGGAAGCGCTCGGGAGTGTCGCTCCACACGTAGAAGTCCCGGTACGAGGTTCCCGGCCGGGCGCGCTGGGCGCGCCGGAACCAGGGGTGCTCGTCGGAGGTGTGGTTGAGGACGAGCTCGGTGATCACCCGGAGTCCCCGCCGGTGCGCCTCGCGGAGAAAGGCGCGGAAATCGCGCAGGTTGCCATAACTGGGATGGACCTGCCGGTAGTCGGAGATGTCGTACCCGTCGTCCCGGAGCGGTGACGGGTAGAAGGGCAACAGCCAAAGGGCGGTGACACCCAGCTCTTGGAGATAGTCGAGCTTCTCGATGAGCCCACGAAAGTCGCCTACCCCGTCGCCGTCGCTGTCGCGGAACGAGCGCACGTGGAGCTCGTAGATCACCGCGTCCTTGTACCAGTGGCGCACGCCCTCCAGCGGCTCGGCCATGGCTGGGGCACCACGGGGGGTCATCGAGAACCCCGCGTGCGCTTCGGACGGTCGAGGGGAGCCGGCACCGCCTGTCGCAGATGGAAGATGTGGGCCGGAACGACCTGGGGGTCGAGAATCACGAAATTACGAGGTCCTTCCCATTGGTAGCGGTCGTCGGTGAGCAGATCGTGCATGTCGAAGGGACGGCCGACCTCGATGCCCAGGGCCCCGAGGTCGAGATCGATCCAGCCGGACTGGCGATGGCTCGGATCCAAGTTGACCACCACCACCACAGTGTCGCTGTCCCATCCCGGCGTACCGTCAGCCATCGCCCCGTGGGTGGGGCGCGACTTGGAGTACACCAGGAGCTGCTCGTTCTCGCTTCCGTGGAATCGGAGCGAGTCGTTGAACTGCAGCGCCGGGTGGGACCGACGGATGCGGTTGATCCGACCGATGAGCGGGGCCAGGCTCCCCCGCCCTTCGAGGTCCCAGTGCCGGAGGGCGTACTTCTCGGAGTGGAGGTACTCCTCGGACCCGGGATGGCGGGGAAGGTGTTCCTGCAGTTCGAAAGCGGGGCCGTAGATGCCGTAGCTGGCCGCGAGGGTGGCGGCCAGGACCAGGCGGATGGCGAAGATCGACGGGCCCCCGCTCTGCAGTTGTTCGGTGAGGATGTCCGGAGTATTGGGCCAGAAGTTGGGCCGGAAGTAATCGGCCACCTCCGTGCCGGTCAGCTCGGTCAGATAGGACTCGAGCTCCCAGCGCGTCAGACGCCAGGTGAAGTAGGTGTACGACTGGGTGAAGCCCGCCTTGGCCAGCCGGTACATCACCTTGGGTCGGGTGAACGCCTCGGCCAGGAAGATGGTCTCGGGGTGTGCTCGCTTCACCGACCCAATCAGCCATTCCCAAAAGCCCAGCGGCTTGGTGTGGGGGTTGTCCACCCGGAACACGGTGATGCCGTGGGTGATCCAGAACTCGACCACGTCGAGAAGTGCATCCCACAGATCCCGCCAGGCCTCGGTTTCGAAGTCCAGGGGGTAGATGTCCTCGTACCGCTTCGGTGGATTCTCGGCGTAGCGAATGGACCCGTCGGGCCGGTGCCGGAACCATTCGGGATGCTCGTGCACCCACGGGTGGTCGGGCGAGCACTGGAAGGCGAGGTCGAGGGCCACGTCGATGCCGTGGGTGGCGGCGACGGCCACCAGATGGTCGAGGTCGTCGAGGGAACCCAACAGGGGATGGACGGCGGTGTGGCCACCTTCGGGAGCGCCGATGGCCCACGGTGAACCCGGCTCGCCCGGGCCGGCCACCGGGGCCCCGTCGTCGCCCTTGCGGCTGGTCGACCCGATGGGATGGATAGGCGGCAGATAGAGCACGTCGATCCCCAGTTGCGTCAGGTACGGGAGACGCGCCTCCGCATCGGCCAGCGTCCCGTGCCGATTGGGATCGGGCGACGCCGATCGGGGAAAGAGCTCGTACCACGTGCTGAAGCGGGCCCGTTCGGGGTCGACGAACACGCTCAGGTCGCCCGACGTAGCCGCCGCGGCCCGATCCGGATAGCGACGGGCCAGCTGGGCCAGCTCGTCGCCGAAGATCAGGGCCACCAGGCTGCCGTCCAGGCCCTGCTCGGCTTCGGCCAGCTGGCGGGCCACCGCCGTGAGCGAGCGCCGGTCCTCCCCCCGGGCTCGTCGGGCGGCCCGCCGGAGCAGGTCGGCCCCGACCAGAAGGTCGGCCGAGGCGTCCTGGCCCGCGTCCATCCTGGCCTTGAGGTCCCGGCGCCACGTCCCGAACCGATCGATCCAGGCGTGGACGGCAAAGCGGTGGCGTCCGAGGTCCGACACCGGGAACGCCCCCCGCCAGCGGTCGTTCCCGATGGGGACCATGGACAGTGAGACCCATCGGTGCTCCGAGGCATGCCGGTGCCGTACCTCGCAGGCCAGCAGATCATGGCCGTCGACAAAGGCGTCGGCCTCGACGGTGACCACGTCTCCGACCGCGGCCTTGGCCGGGAAGCGACCACCGTCCACCTGCGGGCGCACGGCCTCGATGACCGGGCGGACCCTGCTCTGAACGGTAGGAATCCGGGCCGCGGCCGGGCCGGTCGACGTGGTCTGTCGCTCGAGAGGGGCGAGCGCGTGCCCACTCTGGTCGGCCGACTCCCTCCCCTCTCCCTCCTGTGACCGCGGCCCTGCCGCGGATCGCTTCGCCATGGTTGTGGGGCGACCTCCTAGTCAGATCGTCGTACCCCAGGCGAGGGGCGGGCAAACGGCTGGCAGCTCTGAACCCATTCCAGGTTGCCCGGGCCGGCCTGCGATTATGATCACCGGACGGTAGGCAAAGCATCGGCGAGATCAGAGCACGGGGGGATCATGATGAACAGAGCCAACCTATCGCGGCGAAATTTCCTACACGCCGGTGCCGTGGCCTCGGGAGGCCTGGTCCTGGGGGGCGCCCTGGCCGCCTGCGGCTCGAGCGGCTCGGCCACCGTCGCCTCGACCACCTCCACCACGCTGCCCGTCACCAACGGCAACGAAGCGTTGGCCCGCCTCATGGCCGGGAACCAGCGGTTCGTTCAGGGCAAGCAGGTGAACCAGGGTCGGGACAGCGTCCGGCGCGTGGCTCTGGCCGAGAGCCAGTCGCCCTTCGTCATCATCCTGGGCTGCTCCGACTCACGGGTCGTTCCCGAGGTCACCTTCGACGAGGGCCTGGGCGACATGTTCCTCGTCCGTGCGGCCGGGAACACGGGCATGGACCCTGTCCTCCTGGGCTCCATCGAATACGGAGTGGCCGTGCTCGGCTCGGTCCTGCTCATGGTCCTGGGCCACCAGGACTGCGGGGCGGTCAAGGCGGCGCTGAAACAGGTGAAGGGCGGAGCGCCCCCTCCCGGAGATATCCCGGCCGTGCTGGCGCCCATTCTGCCCTCGGCCCAATCGGCCAAGGGCGACGCGTCCATCAGTCAGCTCGACGCGGCCATTCAGCAGAACGTACGGAACCAGGTGGCGGCGCTGAGCGCGTCGGCCGCCATCCTGCAGCCGGCGGTGGCCGCCGGAAAGCTCAAGATCGTGGGGGCCGAGTACCAGTTGGCCAGCGGCCGGGTGAAACTGCTGGACTGAGGCTCACACGCTCCCTGGCTCGACGGCTCACCGTCACGGGAGGGGTTCGGTCGTGTCCACCACGTCGGTCGCCACCAGGTCGGGGATCCGGCTGGCGTTGTCGAGGTAGGCGATCAAGCGGGGAACGTCGACCGGTTTGGACAGGTATCCCACCGCACCGGCGTCCAGGATCCGGTCGATCCGGCCCGGGGTGACATCGGCGGACAGCACCACCACCGGTATGGATGCCGTCTCCGGATCCGCCTTCAGGCGCCGCAGGGCCTCCTCGCCGCTCATATCGGGGAGGTGGAGGTCCAACAGAATGAGCACGGGCTGCAGCTCTCGGGCCAACTCCAGGGCGATGGTGCCTTGCACCGATACCTGCAGGGTCTCGGGGCGCCCGTTGAACAGACGCTCGATCATCCTGAGGCTGGCCAGGTTGTCCTCCACGTAGAGGACGATTCCCCCATCCTTTTCCGCCCTCGGACCTGAGGATCGCCGGGAGTCGAACTCGGCCACGGGCAGCTCGACCCAGAACCTCGATCCCTGGCCCACCTGGCTGTCCGCCCCGATGGTACCGGCCATAGCCTCGACCAGCGCCTTGGACAGGGACAATCCGACGCCGGTGCCCTCGATCCCGCTGTTGGTGGCGTCCATCCGGTCGAAGGGAACGAAGAGCCGATCGAGGCTGGACTCGGCAATCCCCACCCCGGTGTCGGCCACGGTTAGGGCGACGGTGTCGGCCGAGGCCGACCCGGTGATGACGATGCTGCCCCCCTGTCGGTTGTACTTGATCGCGTTGGACACCAGGTTCAACAGCACCTGCTTGATCCGCTGACGGTCGGCCCAGACGGCCAGGCCCTCGAGACCGCGTTCTTCGACATTGACGGCACGAGCGGCGGCAATGGGGCTCATCAGCGACACGATCTCGGTGACGACCTCGCGCAACAGGATCGGCTCCATGGACAGCGACAGGTGGCCCGACTCGATCTTGGAGATGTCGAGCACCTCGTTGATCAGCTGGAGGAGGTGCTGGCCGGCGGTCACGATGTGATCGATGCTGTCGGCATTGTCGGGGCTCAGGTCCTCCAGCTGCAGCAGCTGGCCGAACCCGAGGATGGCGGTGAGCGGGGTGCGCAACTCGTGGCTCATACGCGACAGGAACTCGTCCTTGGCCAGAGTGGCGGCCAGCGCCTCGTCCCGAGCCGCCTCCAGCTCGAGCTTGCGCTGGTCCAGGCGAGCCGACGCCACCATGAGCGCCTGGCCCAAGCGGCCCAACTCGTCCTGGGATGCCCGCGACAGCTCCAGCGGCTCCTCGGCGCCGAGGTGGACCGCGTTGCGGGCGATAAGGGCGAGCCGCCCGTTCACCCTCCGCAGCAACATCAAGAAGATGAGGATGGTCACCACCACCACGCCCAGGCCGAGGTAGTCGACCACCTGCGACCAGTTCACATAGGAGTGCAACTGGTTGCGCTGGGTGGTGCGCAGCGCACCCAGGCGGGACTCCACCAGGGTGATGTCCGCACGCACCGAGTCCATGTACCTCTTACCCGCCAGCAGCTTGTCGGTCAGCGCGGTGCCGCTGAGTGTGCCGTTGGACACGCCGAGGCGGATCTGGTTCAACACCACCAACTCGTTGACCACGTTGGCCTTGAGGGTGTCCGTCTGTTTCGGGGTCAATAGCCCGTTGGCCCCCGGGACGCCGTTGGCCAACGCGCTGGGAGCGGCGGCGAGCGCCTGCTTGTAAGGCTGCAAGAACACGGGGTCGCCGGTGGCGGCGAAACCGCGCACCCCGGTCTCGGCGTTGGTCAACAGCTGCAGCTTGGCGTTCAGGTCATTGAGGGCCACCGTTGTCCGGTGGGTGGTCGCCAGCTGGTCGTTGATCTGTCCCACCAGGAGGATGCCGGAGATCACAACGGCCAGGAGGGCACCGAGGGGAAGGCTGAGCAGGGTGAGGACCTTGGTGCGTACGGGCAGGTCGGCCCAGCGCTGTCCTCGCCTCGTCACCTCGACCATGGTAGGTCACATGGCCCGCGCCGGCTCCGAAGGGGCAGCACACCATGTTGGCTAAGGTTCAGGTGAGGGCGAGTGCCGAGCCGGGTGGTGAGGCCGGAGAGCCCCCGTGGGTGGCACATGAGCGTGGACAGGCAAGGCGGCGGCGACGCTTCAGGCGCCGATGAGGCGAGAGCGGCCCGGGAGCGAGGTCGCATCCTCGTGGTCGAGGACGACCCGGCCACACTCCGGTTCGTCACCCTCGCCCTGGAGCGGTCCGGGTTCGACGTCCGCAGCGCCACATCGGGGCCAGTGGGGCTGGAGCTGCTGGCCGCCGACGACGCGGTCGACGTGCTCCTGGCTGATATCGGACTGCCGGGGATGTCGGGCTTCGATCTGATCCAGGAGGCGCGGCGTCGCATCCCCGGGTTGGCCACCGCCCTCATGACCGCCGATGCCAGCGTGGACGTGGCCGTCAATGCGTTGAGGAGCGAGGTCGACGACTTCCTGCCCAAGCCCATCACCCCGCAAGCCCTGGTCTCTCAAATCGAGCGGCTGATCGAACGCCGCCGGAACCGGTTCCAAGCCCTCCCCGAACGGATCCTGGCCGTCGGGGCCCATCCTGACGACGTGGAGATAGGGGTGGGCGGCATCCTGGTGGGCCACGGCAAGGCCGGCGACGAGATCACCGTGCTGACCCTGAGCCACGGGGCGAGGGGCGGTGACTCCCTCCGCCGGGCCGAGGAGGCCGAGCGGGCGGCCGAGTTGTTGGGGGCCACGCTGATCCTGCAGGACTTGGAGGACACCCGGGTGCCCATGGCCGATCCCACCGTGAACATGATCGAATCGGTGGTGCAGCAGTTC
>DASZLD010000117.1:0-10393 GCA_035552655.1 Acidimicrobiales bacterium | reverse complement strand
GATGATCTATCCGGGGTGATGAGATGTCTAGTTCGGAGGCGCGGCCGACGTTCCTCCCCACTCCTCAGGGCTGACATCGGCAAGAGTTTCGGAGAACGTCCACTGATGGCCGGCTGGGTCCTCGGCCGTGTACTGCCGCTCGCCGTATTCGAAATCGGTGGGCTCCATGATGATGCGCGCGCCGCTCGATCTCGCTCGCTCGCAGTGGATATGCACGTCCTCAACCCGCACCATGATCGAGTGGGTGACCTCGCCTGCTTGTGGGGGCCGCCGATCTCCGCTCACCTCACCGATGATGACCGCCCCATCGCCGAAGCTGAGCTGTGAGCGGTGGTTCTCGCCGATCCGGACGCGCTCGACAAATCCGAACGCCTGGCCGAGCCAGTCCACCGCCTGGCGGACGTCAGGGTAGATGAGCACGGGAATCACAGTTGATTGGGGGATCGAGCGGTTGGACCTCATAGGTGGCATCAGATTAGTTCTCTGTCCTGTCACCGATCTTGGGCAATGAGAGCATGGGATCGGGACGTGATGCCCGCCTCCCCGCGACGTCACCGGAACTGTCCGACGGTGCAGCTGGATGGTTGCGCCGGTTACCGTGCCCTCGTGCAGTTCCGTGTGGACCGAGTTCCGGCCAGCATGACGTGGGAGCTCAGGCAGAGCGTCTTGCGTCCTCACCAGACCATCGACCAACTGGCTCTTCCCGATGACGACGAGATGTCAACCGGATCCTTCGCCGCCATCGACGCAGACGAAGAGGTCGTCGGAACTGCTCGAGTGGCACCGGCGAGCCTCCCTTTCCCCGTCGGCCTCTACGCGCCGGCCACCTCGCCCACCTGGCAACTGCGGGGAATGGCCACTCGTGAGGATGTCCGCAACCTCGGCGTCGGGACCGCCCTTGTGCGCCGGGTCGTCAGCCATGTGGCCGACGATGGGGGTGGTCTGATCTGGTGCAACGCCCGGGTGCCAGCCATGGATTTCTACCGGCGAGGCGGTTTTGTGACCCACGGCGATGCCTGGGAAGACCCGGATATCGGGCCGCACGTGATGATGTGGCGGACGGTGTAGCGGGCAAGTAACTCTGACCCATCCAGGCGCGGCCCCATGGCCGACCGCGACCGGTAGCCTCGTCCCGTGAGACGCTGGCTTCGCCTCGTCATGTCGGTGGGCATCTTGGCCATCGCCCTCCTGGTCGTCGTGCCCCACCTCGTCGGCTCGACGACCGTCGGGCCGGCCCGGCCCGGCGTGGGGACGGTCGCGGCGCAGACCTCCGGATCGCCGGACGTAGGCGTGTGTCTCCCCGGATCTTCCCGTTGCGATCCGGCCAACCCTCCCGTCACCTCGGGCTTCGCGCTCTGGCAGGAGGCGGTCTTCATCGTGGGGCTGGTGGTCGTGTTCATCGTCGGTAGCCGTCGCATACGACGCTCCTCGGCGTTGGCCCGGTTGCCCAGAGGGGTCCATGCCATGATCCTGCGGCCTCCTCGGGCACGATTGATCTCTCTCTGATCCGCATGGGTGGATCGAGGGCAGGAGTGACTTCGGCTTGACCCGAAGAGGCGCGTCGCGTCCTCCTGACGCCTTTGATCTCCATGCACTGTTCGTGACCACGAACAGGAATCCCGGGATGGCCTGAGTCATCCCACCGTCGCTGTACTCGACACCGCGCTCATGGCGCCGTGTCGATCCACATGAGGAGATCGAATGAACAAGCACGAGAACAAGCACACGTCGAACCAAGCGGGCCAGGCCCGGCGCACGCGGGCCCGGATCCTGGGAGTAACGGCCGCCGTGGTGGTCGGAGTGATCGTCGGCGTCTCCGCCGGCACCAACGCCTCGGCCGCTTCAGTACGGACCACGGCCGTCACCAAGTTCGTATCGGGTCCACCCGGACCTGAAGCGGTCCCCCGGCAGACGGGCACGGTGCTGGCGCCGGCCTCCACTGCCGCCACCGGCCAGAGCGTGGATGGCATCCAGTGCAACACAGCCGAGCAAGTGGCATTCCACGTTCACACCCACCTTGCCGTGTACGTGAACGGCCGACTCCGGCCCATTCCTGCGGGCATCGGCATCGTGATGCCCGCCGCCCAGGCGACCCCGGAGGGTCCGTTCTACCAGGCAACCCAGTGCTACTACTGGCTCCACGTGCACGCCCAGGACGGGGTGATCCACATCGAGTCGCCGGCCGGGCACACCTATACGCTCGGCCAGTTCTTCGACCTCTGGGGACAGCCGTTGAGCGCCAATCAGGTCGGACCGGCCAAGGGGAAGCTCACGACGTACGTCGGCGGCCGCCTGTACCGCGGCAATCCCCGGAACATTCGACTGGGCTCCCACGTGGACATCCAGATCGACGTGGGCAGGCCCGCAGTCAGCCCCCGATCGGTGAATTGGGCGGTGACCTCGCTGTGACGAACGGGTACGACGGGACCTGAGGCCGGGTGGAGTAGCGGCCGGCGGCAGCTCCGGCGGCCGCTACTGTGGTGACGTGCGCTGATAGCCGGTAGTCCTCGCCCGAAACCCGTCCCTCGGTCCCGGAGGCTTCCCTTGCCCGCACCCACCTCTTCGTTGGCCACGCTCATGGCCGTCAATCTGTCTCACGACCGCGGTGGCCGAACGGTGCTCCGCGACATCTCCGTCACCGTCGGTCCCTCTGATCGGATCGGAGTGGTCGGCCCCAACGGGGTGGGCAAGTCCACCCTGCTCTCGGTGCTCGCCGGCATCGAGCCACCCATGGTGGGTTCGGTCCGGGTGGACCCGCCCAGCGCCACCGTGGGCTACCTCACCCAGGAACACGAGGCGCTTCCCGATGAGACCGTCCGGGCTGCGCTGACCCGCCGCACCGGCGTTGCCTCGGCCGAAGCCGAGTTCACCGCGGCGGCCAGTGCGCTCGTCGCTGGCACCCGGGCGGCCGATCAACGCTACGAGATGGCATTGGAGCGATACACCACCCTGTCGGCCGGCGACCTCGACGCCCGGATCGACGCCGTGCTCACCGAGCTGGGCTTCGGCGCCGGCATGGCCGATCGCCTGGTGGCCACCTTGTCGGGTGGCCAGGAATCCCGACTGGCGCTGGCCGCCATCATGCTGTCCCGCTTCGACATCACCCTGCTCGACGAGCCCACCAACGACCTGGACTTCGACGGGCTGGAGCGCCTGGAGTCCTTCGTACTGGCCCACGCCGGGGCCATGGTCGTCGTCTCCCACGACCGGGCCTTTCTCGACCGCACCGTCACCTCGGTGCTGGAGCTCGATGAGCATGATCACTCCGGGCGCCAGTACGGCGGCGGGTGGAGCGGCTATCTGGCCGAGCGGGAGACGGCTCGTCGCCATCAGTCGGAGGATTTCGCCGTGTACCAGTCCCGGCGGGGGGAGTTGAGTGGTCGGGCCCGACGTGAGCGCCAGTGGGCGACCTCGGGTGTGCAACGAGAGAAGCGCAACCCGAGGGACAACGACAAGGCCCAGCGCGACTTCCGGATCAACCGGACCGAACAGCTCGCCTCTCGGGCCCGACGCACCGAGCGTGCCCTCGATGCCCTCGACGTGGTGGACAAGCCCTGGGAGGGATGGGACCTTCGCTTCACCATCGAACAAGCCCCGCGAGCGGGGGCGGTGGTGGCCCGCTTGGCCGGCGCCGTCGTCGACCGGGGCTCGTTCACGCTGGGACCCATCGACTTGGAGATCGGATGGGCCGAGCGGATCGCGCTGGTCGGGCCGAACGGGTCGGGCAAGTCGACGCTGGTGGAGGCCCTTTTGGGCCGACTGCCTCTCCACGCCGGGGCCCAGTGGCTCGGCCCCAGCGTGGTGGTGGGCGAGCTCGGCCAGGATCGCCGGGCCCTCTTCGGGTCGGTCAGCGTGGTCGACTCTGTCGTGGCCCGCTGCGGGCTGACCCTGCCCGAAGCCCGGTCCCTCCTGGCCAAATTCGGGCTGAGCGCCGATCACGTGACCCGGCCCGGCATCTCGTTGTCACCGGGCGAGCGAACCCGGGCCGAGCTGGCCACGTTCCAAGCGCTCGGCGTCAACTTCTTGGTCCTCGACGAGCCCAGTAACCATCTCGACCTGCCTGCCATCGAGCAACTGGAGGCGGCGCTGTCCGGCTTCACCGGCACGCTCCTGCTCGTCTCCCATGACCGGCGGCTGCTCGAGACGGTGGAGCTGACCCGCCGCGTCGAGCTGGGCTGACGTCGACGTTCGCTGCCGTCACGCGCCCACTACTGTCCACACCGATGTCCAGAGATCTCCCACCTGGGTTCAGGGCCCGGTCGATGCCAGCACCACCGGTGAGTCCGGAATCTGCCGATGCCTGAACGCCAGGAGCTGGCCGACGGGGTCCGCCGGCTCATTGCCGCCACGGTCGCGATCGGCGCGTCGCCCGAGGAGCTGGCCGAGGTGGCGGTCATGGTCCAAGCCGCGGCTGACCGTCTGGAGGCAGTGGGGGCCTCGGGTTCGACCCAGCCTGTGGCCCGGTACGGCCAGAACCCCCGTTCGTCCGATGGCGAGTCCCCGCTGTCCCACTGGATGCCCTTCGACGTGGTCGTGGGGCGCAGCAACCCGGTGGCACCACCGGTCACTGTGACCTTCGAGGGGGAGAGGGCTATCGGACACGTCGTCTTCACCGCCCCCTACGAGGGGGCGCCGGGGTGCGTGCACGGGGCCGTCATCGCAGGCACGTTCGACATCATGCTGACCGCGGCCAATGTTCTGGCCGATGCGGCCGGGCCGACCACCGAGCTCACCATCCGCTATCTGCGCCCCACCCTTGTCGGGGTACCGTCCCGGTTCGAGGCCTGGGTGACCGCGGCCGACGGCCGCCGCACCTCGAGCCGGGGACAGCTCATGCAAGAGGGCCAGGTCACCGTGGAGGCAGAGGGCGTGTTCGCCCCGCTCTCCCGGGCCCGGATCGACGCCCTTCACCGGCGCGGCGACAGCGACCTGTCCGATGACCCGGGTCGACCGGCCGAACGGCGGGGATCGACTGACCCGGATGCTGTTCATGGACCCATCGAGCCGAAAGCAGGCTGACGACATCACTGCCGGCTGAAGAGAGCCGGGCGTGGACCGATGCGATCAGCCCATCAACCACTCGGGGGATGACCTCGGGCCCGGGCGCGTAGCCTGGCCAGGTCATGTGCGGCCGCATTGCCCTCTACTCGGAACCAGAACGATTGTCCCGCGTCTTCGACGCCGCCCTGGCCGCCGGCCTCGAAGATCCGGGCGATGGGCCCCGGTTCAACGTGGGCCCCACCACCGAGATATTCGGGATTGTCGACGGGGGCGATCCGCCCGACACGGCCGGATCCCGATCACGCGTCCTCGACCGGTTCCGATGGGGCCTCATTCCCTCGTGGTCGAAGGACCTCACCCCGGGCGGCCGGTTGTTCAATGCTCGGGCCGAGTCCGTGTCGTCGAAGGCCTCGTTCCGCGAGGCGTTCCGCTCCCGACGTGCCGTCATTCCTGCCGACGGGTTCTTCGAATGGCACAAAGGACCAGGGGACCGCAGCCAACCCCATTTCTTTACCCGGGCCGACGGCCAGCCGCTGGCCCTGGCCGGGCTGTGGGAGGTCTGGCGGGATCCAATCGGCGGTGACGACCGGTCGGCCTGGATCACCTCGTGCGCCATCATCACCACCGCGGCCGGCCCCGACGTTGCCCCCGTGCACGAGCGCATGCCGGTGATCCTCGAACCAGAGGCCATCGATGCGTGGCTCGATCCCACTGAGGACGCCGAGTTGCTCGAGGCCCTCATGCAGCCGGCGCCGGCCGGCACGCTGGTCCATCATCCCGTGGACCGCAAGGTCGGGAACGTGGCCAACGACGAGCCGGGCCTGATTGCCCCGATCGAGGTCGATGAGGCAGACGTCGTTCCCGTGCCGGTGACGGCGCCGACCCTGTTTGACTGACGGCGAGCGGCCCTAGTCGGGCCGGTCGTGGATCTCAGCCCTCTTCGTCGTCGGTGAAGTAGGCGGCCGTCCGCTTCATGAGGCGGGCCTTGCGGTTGGCCGCCTGGTTCTTGTGGATGACGCCCTTGGCTGCGGCCTTGTCGATCCGCTTGATGGCCAGCCGCAATGCCTCGTAGCTGTCCTCGGCGCCTGTCTCGGCCGCGGTGACGGCCCGCTTGGTCCGGGTGCGAAGCTCCGAACGCACCGCCTTGTTGCGGTTGCGGAGCTTCTCGTTCTGACGATTGCGCTTGATCTGGCTACGGATGTTTGCCACGGCTGTTCCTTGTCGTGTTCGAGAATTCGGTTCCGCCATCCGATGGCTTGCCTGGCGGTTGGAGCATCGCGTCTAGGCGCTGAGGGGCGCTGGACGAGACAGTGGAGGATAGCAGCCCGGGGGTGAACGGGCCCCACCACGCCATCCCGTTGCACCCCGTACCCCGGTACGCAGGTCCGCCTGACCGTATATTGATCCTCTGCTTACTTATAGTACATAGAGATATTGTACATGTACTATAAACTACATCGATAAATTTCCCCGAGACTCGACGCCTGCCGCCGCTGACACCAGCACCTACTCCGCGAACTCGACCCCCGGCCTACTGGTGTGGCTTCTGTCGATGAAGTGGCGGATGGCGGTAGATCGGGCCCTCGTCCAACTCGGTCTGACCCACGCGCAGTACTCCTTCTTGGGCTCGCTGTTCGCCATGGAACGATCCGGGCGACGGCCAAGCCAGATCGAGCTCGCCAACTACACCGGACTCGAGCCGCTCTATGTCTCGAAATTGGCCCGTGCGCTCGAACGGGCAGGTCTCATCCACCGCGCGCCGCACCCCGAAGACTCACGCGCAGTCCAGCTGACGCTCACCGAGCTCGGGCAGGAAGCCACCCACACGGCGGTCGATATCATCGAGCCTCTTCTCGACGAACTCCTGGCTCCTCTGGGCGGCCTCGGCGCCGAGCGCACCGACCTATTCGCCCGAGATTTGGCCGCGCTGCTCGATGTAACTCCCCGACCCTCGACCTAAACGAACTTCGGCTCGCACTCCAGATCGCCGGCCGGGCCCCGAACGCCCATGGGCCGATGCCGAGGTAGTGCCGGTGGCCTGGGCACCGGCCGGCCGACGGTACGCTGAGCAGCCCGTGCTTCCCGTCGACCGAATCCGCAATTTCTCCATCATCAGCCACGTCGACCACGGCAAGTCGACGCTGTCCGACCGCATCCTGGAGCTGACCGGTGCCGTCGACCCCCGGCTCATGCGCGAGCAATACCTCGACTCGATGGACATCGAGCGGGAGCGGGGCATCACCATCAAGGCCCAGAACGTGCGCGTGGGCTGGAAGGACCACACCCTCCACCTCATCGACACCCCGGGCCACGTGGACTTCGGCTACGAGGTCAGCCGGTCGCTGGCCGCCTGCGAAGGGGCGGTCCTGCTGGTCGACGCCTCCCAGGGCATCCAGGCCCAGACGCTGGCCAACTGCTACCAGGCCATCGAGCACAACCTGGAGATCGTGGCCGTGCTCAACAAGATCGACCTGCCCGCTGCCGACCCCGAGCGCTGCGCGGCCGAGATCGAACAGGTACTGGGTCTGGAGGCCTCCCAGATCCTGCACATCTCGGCCAAGACGGGCGAGGGCGTTCCCGAGCTCCTCGACGCCATCGTGGCGCGCATCCCTCCGCCCACGGGTGATGTCGACGCACCGTTGCAGGCCCTCATCTTCGACTCGGCCTACGACCAGTACCGCGGGGTGGTCAGCTCCATCCGGGTTATGCAGGGCATGCTGGTCAAGACGGCCAAGCTTCGGTTCATCCACGCCGGGGAGAACCACGAGATCGAAGAGATCGGCGTGCGGACGCCGGTCACGGTGGCCGTCGACGAGCTCGGGCCCGGTGAGGTGGGCTACCTGGTGGCCGGGATCAAGGACGTGGGCGGCGCCCGATCGGGGGAGACGGTGACCACGGCTTCCCACTCGGCCACCGAGGCGCTGGCCGGCTACCGGGACCCCAAGCCCATGGTGTTCTGCGGGCTGTTCCCCATCGACGGCGACGAGCTCCCCGACCTGCGCGACGCGCTGGAGAAGCTCCGGTTGAACGATGCCAGCTTCACCTACGAGCCCGAGTCCTCCCGGGCCCTCGGGTTCGGGTTCCGCTGTGGGTTCCTCGGCCTGTTGCACATGGAGATCGTTCGCGAGCGGCTGGAGCGCGAGTTCAACCTGTCCCTCATCGCCACCGCACCCTCGGTGGCCTACCAGGCCTACCTGACCGACGGCACCAAGGTGGACGTGGACAACCCCAGCGAGCTGCCCGAGCCCACCCATCTCGACCACGTGGACGAGCCCATGTTGCGGGCCACCATCCTCACCCCGGCCGAGTACACCGGGACGGTCATGGAGCTGTGCCAGAACCGGCGGGCCGAGATGGTGCGGATGGAGTACCTCTCACCCGAGCGGCTGGAGTTCATCTACACCATCCCCCTGGGCGAGGTGGTGGTGAATTTCTTCGATCAGCTGAAGAGCCGGACCAAGGGCTATGCCAGCCTCGACTACGAGCCCGACGGCTATGCCACTGCCGACTTGGTCAAGGTGGACCTCCTGATCAACCACGTCCCCGTGGATGCCTTCTCCACCATCGTGCACAAGAGCCAGGCCGACTTCTACGGTCGGCGCATGACCGAGAAGCTCCGCGAGCTGATTCCCCGACAGATGTTCGACGTCCCCATCCAGGCCGCCATCGGTGGTCGGGTGCTGGCCCGCGAGACGGTCAAGGCCCGGCGCAAGGACGTGCTGGCCAAGTGCTACGGCGGCGACATCAGCAGGAAGCGCAAGCTGCTCGAGAAGCAGAAGGAGGGAAAGAAGAAGATGAAGAACATCGGTCGGGTGGAGGTCCCCCAAGAGGCCTTCGTCTCCGCCCTCCGCCTCGACGACTGACCGGCGCCGTACCCTGGACCATGAGCTCATCGGTCGGACCGGCCCCGTCATGGAGTACCCGGGTCGATGAGGCCGACTGGATCGCCGAGCGCCTCCGCGCACCCCACGAGCAGGTGGTGGCATCCATCGTGCCTGGCGGCTTCGATGCCTATGTCCGGTTGCTCCACCCCATCGGGGCGGGCGCCAACCCCGACGGCGTCAGGGTCCGGTGGACCGAGGTGGCCGCCTGGAGCGGGCGGGCCTTGGAGTGCGACAGCCAGTTCCACGCCATCGCCGTATCCCGGGACGAGTCAGAGCAGCCACCGCCGTGGCATGGTGCCAAGCCCCTCCCGGGGAGCTTGGAGCCCGACGACGCCGTCGCCCTGATCGACGTGCTCGGTCGCCACACCAGCACCCCGAGCCGGTGCTGGTTCTGCATCTGGGACGGTTACGGGTGGCAGGACGAGGGGTCGCTGCCGGATCGGGTCGAGCTCGCCGGCCATTTGGCTGATCCTGCGGTCCCCCCCGAGGTCCGGGACGGTCCTCGGGTCCAGCTCCCGTGGCGCGACTATCTGCTCTACTCGGGCCCCATCGAAGCGGCGCTGGCCTTCATCGACAGCGAGGGGCAGACGCCGAACGTGTTCTGGCCCGAGGATCGAGCCTGGTGCGTGGCCTCCGAGATCGACCTGCCCTCGACCTACGTGGGCGGGTCGCGTCAACTTGCCGCCGAGCTGGTAGAGGACGATCGGATCGAGACGCTCGCCGCTGAGCCCAGCGACGCCTCGTTCCGGGTGGCCCCGTGGGTGGAGGAGCTGGTCGACAACTCGGTCGACACGCTCATCTCCAGCAAGCGGCTGGCCATCGATACCGAAGTCGGGTTCGTGTACGCGTCGCTGGGCCGCAGCCGGCTCCGGCGGCGGGGTACGGAAACCTTCGCCATCGCCACGGCCCGCGCCGACGGGTCCATGGTCAGCCGTCAGCGGGCCGTCCGCATCGGCCCCGACGACGACCTGCGAGGTTCGCTGGCGCTCGCGCTGACCCAGGCGGTCATCGACCTGGCCGGCGGGTAGGGCGCAGGTGGCATTGGCGCGGTGCTGGCCCGGTCAGTGATCAGAGGTGCCGTCGGGCTCGTCGGCTGCGCTGCTGCCGTCGTTCATGAGCCAGGGGCGGATGACCGCCACCGTCTTTTCGGGATGGTCGGGATCGAACTGGAGCTCAATGGGGCCCTGGGGCCCGGGGTCGCCATCGACCTGTTGCACGATGGGAGGCTCCTTGCGCTTGCGATCGAGGGCCTCCTGCATCCCGAAGGCGATCCCCGTCATCATGGCCCCGGCTGCCGATCGGCGTCGCCAACGGTCGAATCGCAGCGGGTCCCCTGGCGTTTCCCGTGATGGCTCACCGCCCGATTCGGGCTCCACGGAGCCCTGGTCTTCCACCGGTCCTGGGACGACCTCGCCGCCTACCTCTTCGTCATCGTCCACAGAACCCACGGTAGTGCCGCCCGGGCTCAGATCCCCCGGCCCCGGCCGGCGCCGGGGTCGAGGCGCGCG
>DASZLD010000116.1:0-6672 GCA_035552655.1 Acidimicrobiales bacterium | reverse complement strand
CTCTCAAGGTCCCCCATCGCGTTCCGCAGGTCATCTTCGGCGTTGGCCAGGCATTCGTCACATACTGTCCCGCAGGTCGGGCACGAACGCTGCTTCCATCCCGGCCTGTTCTTCAACGAGAGTATGGTCTCGGCCCGGCTGATGGACACCCGCGTCGACTTGACCTGAATGAGGGCAAGCATCCGCAGTGCCTCCGCTTCTCCGTGATCAGCAACCAGACGATCGACCAGATCGCTCTCGTCGCCGTCTTCCCGGACAACGTCCCACGTGGCCTTCAACACCTCCATGATCTCGGCCGGCCACGAGTGGTCCCATGGCTCAAGCGGTTCAATTGGCTCTTCGTTCACTGCCCGCCCTCCTGAGTCGCGGCCGCTGCTGTGGCGGCACCTCCCGTTGCCTCGCCGTCATCCGGGCTCGACCGACAGCCACATGAGTACAACGGGTATGGGCCGCTTATCTTGCGGGCGTCTTTCTACCTATCGGTTGGTAGCTAACACGACAGAGCATGGGACATCATCACGTGAGGCCATGGTCAGGGAGCACGGCCGGGCAACCGTGCTCAAACGTAGTAGTAATCGGCTCCGTGGTACTGGCCGTCGTGGCCGGCGGGGCACGTCTCGGCCCGGGCCGTTCCTGGCCCCGGCTCTGGATTGGCCGTGGCAAAGGCCATGCCACAGACACGGCACCTCGTCATCCTGGTCACGTGCATCAGTGGCTCGGCCGAAGTGGCCATCGGCGCGCTGGTCACCATGGGGTCAGAACCTACTCTCCGTATGCAATTCAGTCTGAGCGTATGTTATCGCGTGTCGGCGTCTTGGGCCGCCCATCGACGATGCGGGAGCGAGCCACCGTCGTGGGCGCTCCTCGTGCCCACTGACCCTGGTAAATAGCTGAGTACGCTGCAGCGATGGCCTGGGAGGAGGCGATCGATCGCCGTCGGTTCCTCAAGTCGGCCACGGTCGTGGCCGGTGCCGCAGTCGCCGGTACGTCGCTCGCCTCTTGTTCGTCTCCACCCGCCGCCAGATCGTCGGCCAAGGCCGATATCTGGCAGGAGTTGGAGCGCCATCTGCAGGGCACGTTGCTCCGGCCCGGGGATCCCCGCTATCGGGCGATGGCTCGACCGTACAATGCCCGATACGCCGACGTGCTGCCCCAGGGGATCGCCCTCTGCCAGGGAAACAGTGACGTCAGCCTGTGCATCCTGTGGGCGCGCGCCCACCACGTGCCCTTCGCCGTGCGATCGGGAGGACACAGCTACGGCGGCTTCTCGACCACCACCGGACTGCTGATCAGCCTGAAAGCAATGCACGGCGTCAGCCTGAATGCGGCCAATGGCACGGCCACGCTGCAGTGTGGCACCACGAACGGGCAGCTGGCCGGCCTCCTCCCCGGCCACGGACTGATGGTCCCCAACGGACGCTGTCCGACCGTGGGCATCGGCGGCTTCATGCTCGGCGGCGGCTTCGGTTTCAGCTCCCGCAAGCTCGGTCTGGCGGTGGACAAGCTGGTCCGGACTCAGATGGTCACCGCGGAGGGGACGTTGGTGACGGCCGACGCCGACACCAATAGCGACCTCTTCTGGGCCCTGCGTGGCGGCGGTGGCGGGAACTTCGGGGTCAACGTCGACTACACCGTCGTCACCACACCGGTCGGACCGCTCTCGGTCTACAAGCTGGGCTGGGCATGGGATCGGGCGCCTGCCGTCATGACCGCCTTCAACCAGCTCACGGCGGGAGCCCCCGACGGGCTCTCCGCTCGGATCGGTCTGGACATCACGGGAACGCAACCGCCAGCGAAGGATCCCGGCGCACTGTCCATGAACGCACTGGGCCAATGGTTCGGCACCCCCCAGGAGCTCGAGGCCCTTCTGGAGCCGGTGATGGCGGCGTCGGCACCGACCACGAAGGTGATCGAGGCGCTCCCCTACGAGAAGGCGCTCGCCTTCTTCGCCGCGAATGTGCCCACGGGATCGTTCACTGAGAAGTCGGCGTACATCGGGCCCGCGGGCTTCGATGCCTCGTGCGTGGAGACAGCCATGACGTGGGTCGAGCGCTGGCCCGGCAGCTCCAACAGCTCCGCTACCGGTTTCACCCTGTTCGCCTGGGGAGGGGCGATGAACCGGCCGACGGCCACCGACACTGCCTTCGTGCACCGAGACGCGTCGTGGTTGGCGGTGGTGGGGACCTCGTGGACCAATCGGGATCCTCAGGAGCTGATCGACACCAACCTCACCTATGTCAGTGACTTCTACCAGGCACTCGGGCCATTCGTAAACGATCAGGCCTACCAGAACTTCATCGACCCGGCCCTGGCCGGTTGGAGCACCGCCTACTACGGGCAGAACCTCCCGCGTCTCATCCAGGCCAAGCAGGACTGGGATCCGGACAACGTATTTACCTTTGCCCAGGCCATCCCGGAGTGAGCACCGGGGGAAGCCGCCGTGGCCCTCGGGGATCGACCCCGCCCGCCCCCGGAGGGCGACCGGCTCCAACCTGCCATGCTGGGGGTGGACGACTTGATCAAGGGGGAGACCTGATGGCCCCATCCAACGCATCGCAAGTGAGCATCCAGCTCGACGAGGACCATGCTCCGGAGACCAACGGCCGGATGCCAATCTGCCGCCGCTGTGGCTTTCGAACGGAAGAGAACCGCAGCAGGCACGCGGCCACCGACGAGCACCAAGCCAAGGCCGGTCGATGGCTCGACAGCCAAGCACTGGCCGGCCGGGTGGCGAAGGCCCGAGGCGTGCTGGGGTCCTGACCATGGCCACGTCACAGGCACCGAAGCGGACATCGGTGCACTGGGGACCAGGAGCGGCCTACCGTTGAGCATGCCCTTGTTCGACCCGGAGTTGCTCGCTCATGTCGAGGAGCAGCGGGCCTACAACGCCACCCTCATGGAGATGACGGCGGCCATGCCCACCATCGGCCAAGACGATGACGAGGGCCTCCGATGGTTGCGAGAGTCGATGGCGCCTGGCGGACGGTTCGGCATGACCTCGCTCGACTTCCCCGAAACCCGCACCATCGCCGGTCCCGATGGGGCCATCCCGGTGCGCATCCTCCGTCCCGGGAACCCGATCGGGGTCTACCTCCACTTCCACGGGGGTGGGATGTCGCTCGGATCTGCCGCGTCCATGGACGGCCGCAACTGGCCACTCGCTCAGGCCTGTCAGGTCGCTGTGGTCAGCATCGACTACCGCTTGGCCCCGGAGGATCCCTACCCGGCAGGACCCGACGACTGCGAGGCGGCGGCCCTGTGGCTGATCGAACAGGCCATCGGCGAGTTCGGGACTGACCGACTGCTGGTAGGCGGAGAATCGGCGGGGGCCTACTTCGCCATGCAGACCATGATCCGGTTGCGTGACCGATTGGGAACGACTCCACCCTTCCTGGGTGCCGACCTGTGTTACGGCGGTTATGACCTGGGGGGCACCCCGAGCACCGTGCACCAGATCGGCAAGGTTCCCTACGCCACCGGCGACGGTGCGAACCGGCAGCGCTATCTACCGGGTCTTTCGACAGAAGAGGCCCGTGACCCGGCCATCTCTCCGCTGTGGGCCGACCTCGCCTCGTTGCCCCCGTGTCTGCTCACGGTGGGAACGGCCGACTGGCTTCTCGATGATTCGCTGTTTCTGGCCGCCCGGCTGGCCGTGGCGGGAAACGATGTCGAGCTGGCCGTCTACCCCGAAGGACCCCACGGCATCGAGGGATGCCCGACCACCCTCGGGCGCATGGCCCGCGAGCGCATCTACGGGTTCCTGCGCACTCGGCTCACCGCCGGATCTCACCGTCCGTTCTGACACCGCCGACGGGCGAAGGCGGCCACGGGTCCTCATTGGCCTCTGGACACCCGCGCCGCCTCAGCAGCCCGTTCCCACCGGTGCTCGACGTTGCCGTACTTCCACACGGCCACGGCGACGACCCAGATAACCAAGAAGAGCCCGACCATGATGAACCCGGCTTTGTTGATGTCGAAGTTGGACATGGTGTCCCAGAACCAGCCGTGGAGGTGCAACTCGCTGGTCAACACCCCAATGATCTCGATGGTGCCGATGATGAAGGCAGCGGCAATGGAGAGCCCGGTGATGACCAGGTTGTAATAGACCTTGCGAACGGGTCGGGCGAAGGCCCACCCGTAGGCGAAGTTCATGAAGAGCCCGTCGATGCTGTCGAAGAACATCATGCCCCCGGCGAACAACAGGGGCATGGTCAGCACGGCATACCAGGGGAGCCCTTCGGTGGCGGCGGCTGCGGTGGCCGACAACAGGACGACCTCGGTGGCCGTATCGAACCCGATGCCGAAGACGAGGCCGACGAAGAACATCTGCCAGGTGTGCTTGATCGATCGCATGAACGGACCGAAGAACCGGTACATGAGGCCGCGGGACTGGAGCTGCTTCTCGAGCTCCTCCTCGTCGAACATTCCCTGGCGCATGCCCCGGAACACCTTCACGATCCCGACCAGAACGATGATGTTCAACAGGGCGATCAGATAGAGGAACCCGGCGGCCATCGAGGTACCGACCACCCCACCGACGCTCTCATAGGCCGAATTGGGGTTGACGATGGCGCCAAAGACGGCCTTGGCCGCGATGGACAGTCCGACTCCGACGATGACGATGATGGTCGAGTGACCAACGGCGAAGAAGAACCCAGTACCGATGGGCCGTTTGCCATCGGCCATCAGCTTGCGGGTCACGTTGTCGATGGCCGAGATGTGGTCGGCGTCGAAGGCGTGACGCATGCCCAGCGTCCACGCGGTGATGCCCAGGCCGATACCGATCCCGAGCCCCTTGTAATGAAAGTGGCTGGGCAGGACCTCGGTGATGAACAATCCCCACCCGGCCAGGTTGACGGCGATGATCACGAGAGCCATGCCCAACAGCCGCCATCGCTCTGCGGCCGTCAGCGAACGTCGAACCAGCCGGAGCTGATGCAGCCTGGACCCCATGTGCCGTCCTCCTCGGGACTGTCCCCGGGGGAGGGCTGGATCCTGTGCCGCACGCAATGGCGACGCACGAGCCGTCCCTCTTCGAGGACTCCGTCGTCGATGCACGGCAGTCGGCCGGGCTTGTCCCCAGGTTGGGGCTTTACCGTTGCGGGACAGCGTCGGGATCTCACCGAACTTCGCTTCCCGTGCACCACTCCGATCGGTTGAACGAAGTGGACCCACGGTACGAGCGCCCCACGTGACTGTCAAACCTCAGCAGATGAATAGGTGATTACCCGAGTTGTGCCAAGCTGTGGGCATGCATCTGGTGCCCCCGGGGCGGTCCACCGACCGCATCATCGAAGACGAGCGGGTCTGCGATGCCATCGGCGGCATCGGCGATCCAACGTCGGTGGCCGAACAGGCGGGGCGATTCGCCCTCCTGGGTGACCCCACCCGCCTGACGCTGCTCCTGGCCATTTACCATGCCGGGCCGATCAGCGTGTCGGACCTAGCCGTTGCCGGTGGCATGCACGACACCACGGTGTCGCAGGCCCTCAGGATCCTGCGCGCCGCCAACATGGTGAAGGCCATGCGGGACGGCCGGGTGGTGCGCTACCAGTTGGCTGACGACCGCATCGGTGAGCTGCTCGAACGGGTGTCACCTCGATCGGATCTCCGTCACTCGGCTGCCCATTGACGCACGGAGCGTCGGTCAGCCTTTGGCCGCGGCTCTGACCCGGTGGACCACAGCTTGGATGACCTGGCTGTTGCCCATGACGCACTGGTGACTGGCCACCACCCCTGCGGGGTCGCTGAGCCCGGCCACCGGGGGGGCTGCTGGATCGATGAAGTTCGGGGACTTCTTCGATGCCAGGGGCTGGCCGCTCTTGCCCACCAGTACCTGGGAGGTCAAACCAGCGACAGGGTCGTCGGCGATGCGGTACACGTTGTCACCGCGCGTCCCCACCGGCACGTACGTCGCGGACTTGCCATCCTTCTTCAGCAGAGCTGCGCTGTTGGCCCCGGCGTGTTTCCAGGCCGACTGGAACTGGTCGAGCAGCGCGGTGGAGACCGGGTACTTGATGGCATGCAACAAGGTGGCCACTTCGGCCTCGTTCCTGATGCCGTTGATGGGGCTATCCAAGGAGAAGATGCCGGTGACCTCGGGGTCGTGGCCGTGGTTGAAGCTCGTGCGAAAGTACTCTTCGGCCACGTAGCCACCCTCGCTGTGACCGGCGACCACGATGCGCGCCGCCGGCCACAGCTTGTGGGCCTGGTCCACTTCTCTGGCCAAGCGGGGCGCCGCCACCTGCGGGAGGGTTGTGGACGGGACGTTGGAGGCGTAGCTGGTCACGGTGACCTTTGGCCGGGCCACGGTTCCGCCCACGGTGACACCGTTGTAGCTGAACGGCAGGATCAAGGCGCCCGCTTGGCCCAGAGCGGTGGTCATGTTGGGAGAGGCGTTGCAGCCGGCCGGCTCCTTGGTCGGATCTGGATCGAAGGCAGTCTCGATGTCGGTCAGGGCGGCGGACGACTGGACCAAAGGGTTGTAGGTGCTGGCCGCCACCGAACTACCGAATCCGGCCACGAGAATGACCACCGAGGACGGAGCCTTTGGTCGCGCCTGGGCCGAGGCGGCGCTGGCCCCGCTGGCCGCGGTCACCAGGACCAAGGCGACAGAGACGACAAGCGCCACCGCCGCCCAAGCTCCCCGGATACCGTTCGGACGCCGTCGTT
>DASZLD010000115.1:0-15746 GCA_035552655.1 Acidimicrobiales bacterium | reverse complement strand
TACAAGGGAGAGTCGTGAAGACACCTTCGTCTCCTCGACGGCGCGTCCTACTCGTATCGATGGTTGTCCTTGTGGTGGGCGGCGGCATCGGCGCCACCGCGTACGCGCTCACAGCCGACCAGCGACCGGGCGGGGACCCAGGCGGCGCCGTATTACGAAGTCTGGAGACAATCAGATCAGCAGTTCCGCCCGGAGCATCGGGTGTCTCGGTCGTGCCAATGGCCGCGACTTGGATGAATGCATGCGCGATTGATCCCAACTCACATGCCGGTTGGGTCGAGGATCGAGTCAACGTCGGGTTTACGGACACCGCTCCGGCGACAACGGTCAAGGCGACGATCGATAGCGGCCTGCAGTCGCTGGGCTGGGTGCGCCACGACATCGTCATCACTCGTGGCCAGGGGCCAACCGCCCACTGGTCTCGCGCCATTCGAGGGGGCGGCCGAGCTGATGCCTTCGCCTTTCCGACGCCGCCTGGCTCCTCGACTTGGTTCCTAACCGCGACGTGGCAACCTCCCGGACCCGTCGTCGACACGGGGGCCTGCGCGTAGAGCCTTGATTGCCGAGCGCGAGATCGCCCATGGCGCATAATCCGAAACAACCCCTACGGACTGGGCGGCGGAACCTCAACCCCGGCGATCCCCACCAGATCGACGATCGTTGCGTGTTCGATCATCCACCTGCCGCTGACCATCACAGCGCGCCCTTCGCGCCCATTGACGAAACCCAGACGATTGCCATCGATCTCCAAGGAGAACCAGACAACGGCCTCGTCGGGTCTCAGGAACTTGACATCGTCGACGATCAACTTGGCTTCGCCCTGCGGCGATCCCGGGATGCGCTGGCCGGCTTGCTGCAGGTACGTGGCCAGCCCCCGGCCCCCTTGCACGTTGACCAGCACTTCTCCTGCTTCGTCTGCATCAAGGTAATGGGCGTAGGCGTACTCGATGGCGGAGCGGGCCGCCGTTTCGTCAGCCGGAGGTCTATCCACGGGGACGTGCTTGGACCGCTGCATCTCCAGACGCGCCTCTGCCGGGGGGTGATGCGGGCGCCCCATATTTCCGACGGCGGCTCGAACAGCGCCGAGGTCCGAGCGGTCGATATCTGTCAGGTCCACCCCACGCGCCTCGGCCATGCGGAGAATCCCATCAATTTGACGCTCCACAACTGCATCAGGAGGGGGCACGAACCGGAAGGTCTCGTCAGGTATCGGCTGGTTGATGACCACGTCCTTGAGTTCAGAAATGCTGCAAGGCTCTCCATCGATCAGGCCCAGGTGGCGTATGACTATCCCGGTCTCTGCATCGAACCAGAACGTATGATCAATCCCGCCAAGCCTCACCCCGAGCGGGATCCGCCGGTGACGTGGCCCCGTGTTGGTCGATGCATCCGACTTCCAGCAGGGACGACCATCGATACTGTCCTCAAGCGGCGTTCCGAATCGGAGCGCGCCGAGCAGATGCGCACCGGGCTCGACGAGCATTCCCAGCTCGGTCTGGTCGACACGGGAATCGTCGTGTTCCGCGGAGGTGATCCGGTGGAGCCCACCAATCCATCGCTCGTCGCCATCCTTCAGGTCGAGCCGGTCGGATGACTCGATCCGCCACCGGTCGGGGAGAACGAGCCAAAGGCGAAGGTGCTCGTCCCTTTCGTCAGGGCGAGGGCCACTGCCGACGATCATGTGCATCTGCGACACTGATCCACCTTCACTGCGGGTGAGCTCCTCGACGGCTCGGCGGGCGCGCTCGTAGTGGGTCCAGCGCCAGAGCGACCCCGTCAGGGTGCGGACACCCACAGGTGCAGTTTCCAGCAGCTCCAAGAGGTCGCCGAGCCGGCCCATGCATGAACACTACGGCCGCCAATCCTGAACTGCTCCTCAGACAGGATTCGGCCACCTTTTGCGAACTGCGGCCAAGTGATGTTCGCCATAGTGTCGCATTTCCGGGAAGCGATCTTGCACCCAACACCAGGTGACGACGCGTGCACTATTCAGCGTCTGGAGTAGCGCTAGGAGATCTGGATCCACGTCTTGAAAGACATCTACCCCGTCACTTGGGAGGAATGCCAGATCCCATTCCAGCGGTCCACGACAGGCCCCCTCGAAGTCGATCCATCGAATGCCTCGTGCGGTAACCAGATAGTTATTTGCGTGAGGTTCACCGTGCAGTGCCTGCGCAGCAAAGGTGTGGTCGTCAACTTGTCCGAACAGATCGGTGAATGCAGCCCGCAGGAACTCCCTGTCATCAGGGTCTGCTGCAGCCACGCTGAGGTCATCGAACAATGCGCCCCTGGCATGTTCTAGTCCAGACCGAAAACTTGGGAGGGCCACATCACAATGCTCAAGAGCCTCATGAATCTTGGCCAACGATCGCCCGGCGGCGGGGCCGTCCGCTTCGGCATCCGGGTCGTGGTCCAAGCGATTCCACAGTGTGACGATGAATCCGGTTTCCGAATGCCGTACGGGAGCTATCCCGGGAAATGGTCGTGCAACCGGCGCTTCCGTCTCGGCCAGGGCCGAGGCAACCTCGTGTTCGCGCACCAGGGTGTCAGCGCTGTAGGAATGGATCCCGACCTTGGCCATGATGGGATACGGCCTGAGCCAGACGACAGTGTTGTTCGTTTCCTGGATCAGCAATGGTCCATCGAGGGTGAGGCCGAGTTCTTCGGCCACCCCCACTGCGGCACGGTAACCCGGCGTTCGTGTCTCGAGGCCAGCCTCCAGCGGTTTCGCGTCCACGCCTCCAGTCTGACCCGGTGACCGAGCCAGTTGTCGATGGGCCTGCGGTCCGAGTGGGTTTCTTCGGACCTGAAATGGACGCGGGCGGTTTCTCGTTCGCTGGCCTCAATGAACGTCGATGATCATGGCAGTGACGTTGTCCTCTGTTTCTCGCGCCACTGCGTCTGTGACCAGTTGGTCGGCGGAACGCTGGGGTTCGACTTCAGATGCCAACACGGACTTGAGTTCGTCAGGAGCCACGGCTTTGAAGAGACCGTCGCTGCAGAGCAATAATCGGTCACCGGGTTCACACGATACTCCTGCATGGTCGACGTCGACATGTGGGAATACGCCGATCGCTCGCGTGAGGACGAATCGGTGGGGGTGGGTCCGGGCGTCCACTTCGCTGAGCTCCCCGGCGCGAATCAGATCGGCGATGACTGTGTGGTCATGGGTGAGCTGCTCGAGGCGTCCGTGCCGAAGTCGGTACAGGCGTGAGTCGCCGGCGTGGAGGACGATTCCAGCCGCGTCCGATGTCATGGCGAGGGCCGCCAGCGTGGTGCCCATGATGTTGTCCCGGCCATTCGCCTGCCCCCAGACAGCTCGATTCGCTTCCTGGCAAGCGTCGAGTAGCCCTGACACCGTGCGGTCGGCGGCGAAGGCGGCGTCGAGTGTGTCCAGGGCGAGTCGGCTGGCGACCTCGCCGTCCTGAAGACCACCGATCCCGTCTGCCACGGCGAACAACCCCTCGCTGACCAGCACGGCATCTTCGTTGGTTTCACGCCCCCCAATATGGGTGGCCGTTCCGGTAACAAACGTGTGCGTCACCTCAGATCCCTTCCTTGGAATTTCTGGCTGAGTCGGAAGGGGCGCCTGATCCATCGCCAAGCCAGCTCGAGCCTGTGCCAACGCCTGGCGACGGGTTGTCGATTCGTTTTTGATCTGTCGGTCCCACCGATCAAGCTGGACAGCGTCGGGATCGTCGAAGAACCCGGCGATATCGTCAACCGCAATCCCTGCCCTGCGGAGCAGAGCCACGATCCGCGCCTGGTGCAGCTGACCGGTCGAGTAATAGCGGTAGCCCGACGAGCCGTCGACGGTCGCCGGAACCAAAAGGCCGGCCGCGGCATAGGAGCGAAGCATCTTGGCCGAAAGGCCGCACCGAGCGGAGAAATCGCCGATGCTCACTAGGTCGTCCACGTCTAGAGCATGGACCCTTCCCGTAGGGCAGAGTCAACCGGCAAGTACTCGGAGCTGTCCCGGAGGTTTGCCAGGCTGCGAGCCAGGCGTCACCTCAATAATCTGTGTAGCGTCTCCGTCGTGGCCCTCACTACTCGATCTGGTGCTCTCCGACCCCGGAGATTGAGGGCCGCCGTGTGCGTAGTCGCCCTCGGGATGCTCGCAATCCTTAGCGCGGGGTGCTCCGGAGGATCGACCCCCACATCAGGCGGCACCTCCCGCCCGTCGGCAACGACGAACACCGCGTCGAGTTCCACCACGGGTAACACCACAACGGCATGCCAGCTGGTGCGAACAGACCTGGCTGTAGTGGGGACCAACTCGACGCTCCCGATCGGCGATGGACAGCAGCTCCTGGTAGAAGCGGAAGGGTCGGGAAATCACCAGCTCACCACCGAGGCGCTCGCCCTGGCCAGCGCGTCCCACACGCTCGATGCACAGGGAGTCGCCCACGCACTCCAGCAGATGTCGGACACCTGCCACTCCTTGGGGCACTGACCCAGCACTGCACTATCCCAGCCGGCTTACTCCTGGAAGGTCTTACTCGCAGGGACGGGGAGCGACTGCCAAACTAGGAAGTGATGGTGTTCCTCACGGTCGACTGGCCGACGATCGCTTCTTTGGCCACCGCGGCAGGCACCTTGGTGCTGAGTTTCGCCACCTTCGCGGCAGTGCGATCCTCGAACCGTTCGGCCCGTATCGCTGAGGCAGCGCTACAAGAACAGAGACGGCCACTCCTGGCCCCTTCCCGTCTCGAAGATCCGAAGCAGAAAATTATGTTCCTCGAGAGGAACTGGGTCACCGCCTCGGGTGGTCGTGCCGCGGTGGAGCACATAGACGGCACCGTCTTCCTCGCCATCAGCCTCAGAAATGTTGGTAGTGGGATCGCCGTTTGCCAGGGCTGGGCGGCCAGACCAGGAGAGGGGTCACCAAGCACCCTTCCCCAGCATGCCCCGTTGGAGGACTTCCGTCTTCAGTCGCGGGACCTGTATGTCCCTGCTGGCGATATCGGCATGTGGCAAGGAGCTCTACGCAACCCAGACGATCAATTTCGCGCCGACATCGTTGACGCCATCGAGGCAGGCCAGTCGATCTTGATCGAGCTGCTCTATTCCGATCTGGTTGGTCGCCAGCGGACGATTTCTCGGTTCAGCCTCTTCCCTACCGGCGATTCGTGGCTCGCCAGCCTGAACCGACACTGGTATCTCGAATGGGATGGACCCCGCCCCGAGGACCAGACGCGAGCGGCGGTCGAGGTGATCCTGCGCGATCAAGATGCCGCTGTCCACAGCCGAGCTTCGACAGAAGACATCGCCGAGGATGACGCTGGTGCCTCCGTGGAGTCTGAGAGCGCCGGCTCCGACCCCCAGCCCGTGCATCCGACCAATCCGTAGGGGCTCTTCACCGCAGAATTAGCACTTGCCCAACGTTGGGTTCTTGATGGTTCCATCCGGCATGATCGTGTCGCAGAACTTCGCCCCAGTCGTGTCCGCCGCGGTCATGGTGGCACCGAGCAGGGTCGTCTCCGAGAGGTTCGTCCCGGCCAGGTCAGCGCCAGTCAGGTTGGCACCGGCAAACGATGCCTCAGCGAGATCTGCGCCGGTGAAGTTGTCGCCTCTCAGGTCGGCGCCACTAAAGGAGGAGACCCGGCCGTCCACCCCCGCGAATGAAGCCCCGCGCAGATCGGCGCCCACCAAGCTGGTGAGGTTCAGCTCAGCCTTGTTGAACACGGCTCCCTCCATCGTGGAATTCACGGCAGAGGTAGCTCCAAGCGCGATCCCTTTGAGATTGACGCCGCTGGCCTTGGCGAAGGCCATGCTGCCGAGGAAGAAGTTTGCGCCGGACAAATTGCCTCCGTCCAAGGTGGAGTAGGCGAGGAACGCCCCCTGGAGATCGGCGTGTGCGAGCTTGGCCCCCGGACACTTTGTGTATGCCTGGATCTTGCAACCGTTCACAACGGTGCCGGCCTGGACCTGATGTCCGACGAGCAGGGCATGGATGGCCGGATAGAAGATATTGCTTGAGTCAATGGAGATCGGTGCGGCCTTCGACTGTGCCGGAGGCGTCTGTCCCGCGCAGGTCCCCTTTCGGGGGTTGCGCACCTTTCCGTTGGGCATGACCGTGTTGCAAAAGTCGACGCCTGACAGATTGGCCCCGGTCAGGTTGGATCCAGTGAGGTCGCCGTTGGCCAGATCGGCGCCGGACAGGTTGGCATCGGTGAGGTCGTCGCCGTTGAAATCGGTGTCCGACAGGTTGGCCCCTTGGAGGTCGGCATGGTCGAGATCCGATCCGACCACAGCTCCAAAGTTGGCATTCAAGTGTCTGAGGTCGGCCCCCTTGAGGTCGCCGTTGTCGATGGCTCCGAGGTTGAGGGACGAGCCGACCAGGGAGAGACCCGGTGCATAGACATAGTCCAGCGTCACGCCGGTCAGGATGGTGTCGTTCAGGTTGGCGCCGGCCATCGAGGCATAACCGAAACTGGCCAGCGCCACGGTTGCCCCCGAGAGGTTCGCTCCATCGAGATCGGCGTAGTCGAACAAGGCGCCTCTGAGCATGGCGCCGGCTAGCTGAGCCTTGACACAGGTGGTCTTGGGTTGGACCTCGCACCCGTTCACCGTTTGGCCGTAACCGACAGCCGGGGCCATGCCCGCAGCCACAAGCGAATAATAGGGACTCGTCGTCGGGACCGACACCGTGTTTGAACCAGCGGTTGACGGCGACGTCGATGGCGCGCTTGCACTCGCCGTGACGGGCATCAACGCGCCACCAACAGCGACCAGGGCAATGAGCGATGCCGCTGCCCACGTCATGTCACGCAGATGCGGAAGTCGCAACCTGTGGTTCGGCCGCGCCTTTTGCATGACGGGAGACTAGTTCGCCGGGCCTCTCTGGCATCGTCGCTGGTGCAACCCACGTCCTCCGTTCTCAACCCATTGTCTTGGCACCGTCGAGCGACTCTCGGATGATGTCGGCGTGACCCGCGTGTTGTGCCGTCTCGGCGATGATGTGCAGGAGGACGCGTCGGGCGGACCACCGGGCTCCGCTTTCGAACCACGGCGCCTCGGGGAGGGGATGAGAAGCGTCAAGCGATGGCAGCGCCGAGACGAGTGCGTCGGTGTGACAGGCAACCCTCTGATAGGCATCGAGCAACGAGGCCAGCGACTCGCCCTCCAACATGCGGAAGCCGGCCAGGTGCGACTCCACAGCAGCCTGGTCCGCCGAGCCTTTGGCCTCTGGCCCTCGCTCGATGAAATCCACCCAGCCTTGTTCCATGAGGGTCACATGCTTGATGAGACCTCCCAGGCACAGCGCGCTGGTCGTTGTACGCAGCGACGCCTGTTCGTCGTTAAGTCCTGCGACCGTCTGCCTCAGGAACGATCGGTGGTTGCTCAAGGTGTCGATCAGATCGGTTCGCTCGGTGCTCTTTTGTTTCGTATCGCTTGTCATGGCCAAATCTTGAACCCCAAAACTGGTCATCCTCTGGCCGCTTTGAAGAGAATTCGTAAACAGACCAGCTCAGGCTGCCTCATCGACGCGTGGCTCACTTACTCGACATCTATCGGTAACGTTCGGGAACTGGGTAGATCTTCAGTCCATCGGCCGGACGTCTAGTACGTCGCGGCGAGACCGACAGCGGCATATCCTCGCGCCGTGAACGCTCCCGGTCAGTTGCTCGCCTCAGGTCGGGATGCAGACATCTTCGAGTTCGGCCCGGGACAAGTCTTGAGACGTTCTCGGAACGGTCGATCGATGCTGCTCGAGGCAAAGACGATGGAGTTCGTTCGATCGCATGGGTATCCGGCACCCGAAATATTCGAGGTGAGCGACGACGGGTGCGATTTGGTCATGGAGCGGATCGAGGGACCAACCATGGTCGATGCCGGTGCGGCACGACCGTGGAACCTTCCCAGGTTCGGACGTCAGTTGGCCGAACTCCATCGGTCACTCCATGACCTTCCCGCTCCGGCATGGGTGAGGGCAGCACCGTGTGGGAGCGGGGATCGGCTGCTCCACATGGACCTCCATCCGTTGAATGTCCTCATAGCCCGCAGCGGGCCCGTGGTCATCGACTGGACCAATGCGGCCCGCGGCGATCCAACGGTCGATGTGGCCTTGACCTGGGTACTGATCGCATCGGGCGAGATCCCAGCGGGCCGAGCGAAGGCCGCCCTCCTGCGCGTCGGTCGGAAATTGCTTCTCGACGCGTTCCTCAAGCCCTTCACAGCTGACGCGGTCGATGAGAACCTGGCTGCTGTCGTCGACTGGAAATGCACGGACTCGAACATGAGTAGCAAGGAGATCGAGCGAATGCGGTCGATGGTGACTCCAGTCATCGACTGAGCGTCTCCGGAAGCGACGATCGGATTAGCTGCGCGGAACCAAGGCAAGCTGTCGGGACTGGGCGACCAATCGTCCAGTGCCATCCCAGATCTCCCCGTCCTCCTCCAGGAATCCGCCGCTCACGAAGTGGGTGGCAAACCGGCAGCGGAGCCAGCCCGGCTCCGGTCGATAACGCACGTGGGTGGTGAGCTCGATGGTCGGCGTCCAGGCCACGGGCAGGTTGGCGTTGAACACCGTCGGGGGAAAGGCGTCGGAGGCGCAGAGAAGGGCGATCGCATCGGTGGGTTCCCCCTCGCGCAGGCGAAACCACCCTCGCATCCGGGCATGACCCGATGGATTGCCCCGGAGGAACGTGGCGTCGTCGGGGTGCAGCCGGAGCTCGACTTTTCCCATGAATGGCGGCGGGAAGGTGTCGGTGGCGTCCACGGGAATGCACTGCTCGGGAGAGGGCATGGGCGGAGGTTCAAGATCGACCAACTGTGGACCCCCATTCTCGGTGAGCTCACCAAAGGTACCGAGCACCCTCAGCAGGGGTCGATCTTCTGTGGCCAACGTGGCCGTTGCCGTCCCGAAAGTGCGGCCCTGCTTGGTGATCTCCACTGAGACGGAAACCGGTCCGGGCTTGCCCGGGGCCAGATAGTGGGCCGTGACGGTGACGGGATCCGGTCGTCCGATGGCCGCGCTCATGGCCCGGGCCGTTATGGCCAGGAGATAGCCCCCGTTGGCGTTGCCAGCGATGTCCCACCCTTCGGCAATGGCTCCCCCCCACCGGCTGTTCGTGGCTGGGCTCTGGGCTGGGTCGACGAGGGGATCCAAGGGCTGCACAGCAGTCGCCGTGCGGAACAGGCCATTGGGTGACGGGACCTCAGCGGTCATCGAGCCACGCCCATCCCCGGCGATCCGGCATCGCTGTGCCGTTCGATCGACACCATGTTCCCGACCCGTGCCCGCTCCCCGATTTGGTTTCGACGGCAAAAGTGCATGTCGGAGATTCTTCCACGATCAGCAACGAGTGCCGCCGTACCTCGACGAGGGAAAACGGTCGGCAGCCACAGTTGGCCTGATGGTTCAGCCGACAGCAAAGCGCTGAAACGTCACGGCGTACTCGCATCCGGCGGCCATGCCCGCGTACCCCGCCATCGAACGCAGAAAGTCGTCCGGGTCAAAATCACCACCCAGTCCATCGAGATAGGCCCGGTGCTCGCGAAGTGAAGCCACCCCTCGATCGAGATACGGGGCCACGTCAACAAAGTGGCTCGCCTCGCTCGCACCGGCCACGTAGACATGCTTGATGCCGGCCCAGGCTGAGCCGCATTCGGGGAACACCCAGCGATTCGCTGCGTCGCGACAAGCATCGAGAACCGTCACCCCAGTCGCTCGATGGTCGGCATGATTGACACCGCCACCGTCCCCCCACGTCAGTTCGAAGTTCATGGTGACCACGATCTCGGGTCGATGGCGCCGCAGCGCCGCCGCGATGTCTCGACGAAGGGCCAGCCCCGACTCCACGATCCCGTCCACGTGGCCAAGGAACTCGACCGGCCCGGCACCGACGACAGCCGCGCTTCGCCGCTCCTCCTCTTCCCGCAGGGGGCCAGCGACCTCGGGGTCCATGCCGTCGATGCCCGCCTCACCGCTCGTGACCAACACGTACGCAACCTCTTTGCCCTGATCGGTCCATCGCGCCACGGCACTGGCCGCTCCGTACTCGAGGTCGTCCGGGTGGGCCACGACGGCCACGGCGCGCTTCCAGTCCTCGGGCATTGGCTCCATGGGCTCGACGCTAGTAGTCGAAGAGAACCTCAGCTCTCTAACGGGCACAACACGAGCAGATAGCCATCGGGATCACGGAACACCAGGGCGCTCGCCTGGGCCCAATAGGGATTCTCGTGAGGGAGGGTCTGTACGCCGGCGTCTTTCAATCGCGCTCCGGCGGCGTGGAATTGCTCCGTCGAGAGGTACAGGACGAGGAGGTCCTCGTCGGTCGGGGTACCCACCGCCGATCCTCCCGCCTGGCTGGTGAACTCGAGATGCCAGTCGGCGCCCTCCACCCCGACGAAGGCGCCGCTGTATCCCTCGTGATCGTCGAACCCGCCCAGGTGGCGGAGCCCGAGAATCTCGACATAGAAGCGCAGGCTCTCTGCAATATCGGCCACGGGACGCGCCATCCGCATGGCCGCCGGGGAGAATCGCACATCGGACATGTCGAACTCCTTGGTGCCCCGTTCGGGGTTATCTCGTTCCTAGACCGCCACCTCCGCCCGCACAGGCAGGTGGCCCAACTGCTGAGGGTGCAGTGGGTCCTAGTTGATCTGGCGGTCGCTGTCGGCCCAGTAGGGCGCCCGCAGCTTGAACTTCTGCAATTTACCCGTGGCTGTTCGGGACAGCTCGACCCGGAATTCCACCGATGTCGGCGCCTTGTAGCCAGCCAGCCGCCCCTTGCAGTACTTGATCAACTCCTGTTGATCGGCCTGTGCGTCCGGGGCCAACACCACCAGTGCTTTGACCGTCTCACCCCACTTCTCGTCGGGCACGCCGATGACCGCCACCTCGGCCACGGCAGGGTGACCGAAGAGGATGTCCTCGACTTCGATCGAGGATACGTTCTCCCCTCCGGTGATGATCACGTCCTTTCTGCGGTCGCTGATGGTCAGGTAACCGTCCTGGTCGATGGCACCACCGTCGCCGGTATGGAACCAGCCGCCCTCAAGCGTGCGCGATGTCTCCTCCGGGTTCTCCCAGTAGCTCTCCATGACAACGTTGGACCGGGCCAGTACCTCGCCGTCAGGGGAGATTCCCATGGTGGTGCTCAGTGCCGGTGCGCCCGCCCGCATCAAGTTGGCGGCGCGCTGCTCGGCATCAAGATCGTCCCACTCCGAACGGGACCGGTTGATGGTCAACAGCGGCGACGTCTCGGTGAGTCCGTATATCTGGATGAACTCCCATCCCAGCTCGGCCTCGACCCGGGCGATGGTCGTTGACGGCGGTGGCGCACCGGCCACGATGATACGGACCCGACCGCGACCTGGGATCTCGCCCTCCCAATTTGCTCCAGCGGCAAGAACCGAATTGACGACGGTGGGAGAGGCGCACATCGCCGTCACCCCGTGCTCGGCCACCCTGCGAAGAATCTCGTCGCCGTCCACCTTGCGCAGGACGATGTGCTTGGCACCCACCCCGGTCATGGCGAAGGGCATCCCCCAGCCATTGGCGTGGAACATCGGCAGCGTGTGCAGATAGACGTCGAGATCGGAGGCGCCCACATGCAACGCGAAGGTGGTGGCGTTGACCCAGATGTTGCGATGGGTGATCTGAACGCCCTTCGGCCTTGCCGTCGTTCCACTGGTGTAGTTGATGGTGGCCGTGGCCAGCTCGTCCGGCTCCCAGGGCTCGGGCTCGACGCCAAAGCGGTACATCTCGGCATCCCCCGCTGCGCCGAGCGTGATCGATCGGTCGCACGCCACGCCGGCCAGTTGCTCCACGAGCTCGGGATCGACCAGCAGGAGGCTGGCTCCAGAATGGTCCACGATGTAGGCGACTTCGGCGGGCGAGAGACGAAAGTTGATCGGCACCAGCACCCGGCCGTATCCACTGACCCCGAAAAACGAGGTCAGGAGCCTTGCACTGTTATGGGAGACGATGGCGACGCGCTCCCCATGGCCGATTCCCATCGCATCGAGACCGGCGGCTTGGGCGCTGGCCAGCTCGCCAATGCGGGCGTATTCCAGTCCCTTCAGTGGTTCGGCCGGCTGATCCGGCTCATCGACGATGCCGGTGCGCCGGCCATACACGGTGACGGCGCGGTCGAGGAAGTCCCGTGCGCCGAAGGGTACGAACACGCTGCCTCCTTATCTGGGGGATAGGGCCCTGACCTGCCGGCTCTCAGGCTATAGCTGGGCGCCGACGAAGACGGCACCGCACCTGGTCCCGTGCCGCCCCGGCCATTCTGGTCAATCGCCGTTCTCCGACGTGACCCTCGCGCCGGCGGAGGCACGCACTCGGATTGCGCCGTCGGGGAGCGCAGCACCGCGGGCGGCCAGGGCCACGACAGAACCGCCGAACCCCGCTCCGGTGAGGCGCGCGCCATAGATTCCTGGCGTGGCGGCAAGATCCCGCACCATCGCATCCAGCCGAGGAGTCGACACCTCGAAGTCGGTCTTCATGCTCTCGTGACTTTCCACCATGAGCTCGCCGGCGGCCTGGGCGTTGCCCGCCAGCAACGCATCGGCGAAGCCACGGACCCGAGCGATCTCGCTCACGACGTGTCGTGCTCGTCGGCGAGCCACGGGGTCGGTGATGCCTTCGACCTCGGGGAGGAGGCGGAGCGGTCCGACTTCCTCGGCCGCCCGGGCGCACTCGACCAGGCGCTGGTTGTAGGCCGTCCCCTCCAGCGAGCGCCGTTGGCCCGAGTCGACGACCAGTACGTCGACACCTTGGGGCATCGGCACCGGGTTGATGCTGGTGTCGTGACAATCGATCAGCAGCGCCTGATCGGCGACGCCGGCCGCCGAGGCCAGCTGATCCATGATCCCGCACGGCACACCGACGGCCAGGTACTCGGATCGTTGGCACAGTTGGGCCAGCTCGAGCGGCGATCCCTCGAACCCGAGGGCCAGGGCCACAGCCAGTTCCAATGCGGCGCTCGACGAGAGTCCAGCCCCGAGCGGCAGCGTGGTCGAGACGTTCCCCACGAAACCCCGTGCCGGCTGCGCCAGCTCGACAATGGCCGATACATAGCGCCCCCACTGGGACCCCAGGGTCAGTGGAGGTCCACCACCGATTCGCACCTCCACCCGCCCTTCTTCGTCATCCGACCGAAGCCGAACCCGGTCGCCACCTTCCTTTCCGGTGACCGTGGTGCCTCGGTCGATGGCGATGGGGAGAACCAACCCGCCCTGGTGATCGGTGTGATCGCCGATCAGGTTCACCCGGCCTGGTGCAAAGGCCCTGATCAACCGGTCCCATCCTCTGCGGGCGGTTCGATGATGATCGTCGGTTCGACCCGGATGTCGGTGCGCAGCGAGTTGGCCACGTAGCACTCTCGATGGGCCACTCCGACAAGATGGGCGACCCGCTCGTCGGTCGGGCCTGCAGCCACCCAGATGGTGGGTTTCAACACGATGGATGTGAGCCTCATGGGCGGATCGTCCTCCGGCATGATCCCAGCGCCCTCGTCCTCATAGCGGAGCACATCAATTCGGGCGCGGGCGGCAACGGCCAGAAAGCTCAAGAGCTGGCACGAAGCGGCGGCGAGCACCACGAGCTGCTCGGGGTTCACCAGCGTCGCATCGCCCCCGAAGCTGGAGTCCCCCGAAAGTCGAAGGCTGAGCTCGGCGGGCGGTGTTTCGGCATCGTGGGCCCGGCTGAAGCCCTCGTACCCCGCCGAGGTCGAACCCGACCAGTGACAGCGCACGTTGTAGTGATGGGTTCGGTCAGGTTTGTGCCGCAACGCCATGGCCAAACGGTAGACGCTTGGGGCTCACGTCCCCTCCACCCGGCTCCTCCAGCGGGCCAAGTCGGCCCAGACGCCCCAGATCGTTTCTACCCGACGGCCTCCATCGGGCAGCCATCCATCGGCGCGGTAAAAGCGCTGGGCTCCCCGGTTGCCCACCAAGACCCACAGGACCGCCTCGGAGCATCCTCGGCGGCGCCCGATGTCGATCCGAGCTTCGGCCATCAGGAGCCGTCCGACCCTGCGTCCCCACGCTCCTGGGTCGACGTACAGGGCATAGACCTCGCCAGCTCCCGGGACATCATTGTCTTGGGCCAGTCCCGTCGTGGCGAACCCACAGACAGCCCCTTCATCCACCGCCACGATGGTGGCCAGGTCCCCGGTCCCCGTCTCGCCCAAGGTGTAGCGGGCCATACGATCTTCGGCCCGCAACCCGTCGAGGTACTCGTCAGAGAACAATCCCCGATAGGCCGCCTGCCACGAGCGCACGTGGACACCCGCCACCGCGGCAGCATCTTCTGGTGTCGCGATCCGTGTGATCACCACCCGCCCATTCTCTCCGGACCCGACGGGTTATGCACCCATTCTGTTGTGTGTACTCATAGCCTCTGCACTGTGAGCCGCCGAGGACCACGACTCGTGGTCGCCACCAGCCAAGAGTTCCTCGATCCCGATGAGAGCTGGCCTCTCCTGCGGGAGGCATTGGGCGCGCAAGGCATGGAGCCTTCAGTGGCGGCGTGGACCGACCCGGATGTGGATTGGGTCCACGTCGATCTGGTGCTGGCCATGTTCGCCTGGGAGTACGTGTCTCACCGCTCCCAATTCGTCGCCTGGGCCTACGAGGTGGAGGCCCGGACTCGTCTGGTCAATTCCGCCGCCGTACTCGAATGGGGCAGCGACAAGAGGTACCTCATCGACCTGGCGGCCGAGGGGGTGTCCATCGTGCCGACGGAATGGGTTCTCCCAGGTGGCCAGTGGCGGCCGCCATCGAACGACTACGTCATCAAGCCATCGATCGCCAATGGTGGCATGGGTGCTGCCCGCTATGTCGATCAGGCCGCCACGGACGCTGATCTGCACATCCGCCGCCTCCACGCCGATGGCCAGACGGTCATGGTCCAGCCCTACCAGGCAACGATCGACGCCGAAGGCGAGACTGCGCTCATCTTCCTCAGCGGAAACTACAGCCACGCCATCCACAAGGCAGCGCTCCTCCGAGCAGATGCAGGTGTGACCGAGCGCCTGTGGCAGCAACAGGTCATCTCGGCCGCCGAGCCGCGACCGGATCAGCACCGTCTGGGCAGGACCGTCATGGGCGCGGTGGATCGCCTCGTCGGGCCCACCACGTACGCGCGGATCGACGTCATCGACGGCCCTGAGGGCACACCGCTCGTCCTCGAGGTGGAGGTCGTCGAACCGTCCCTGTTCCTGAACCTATTCCCGGATGCAGCTCGACAGCTTGCTGCCCAACTCCGCTCCCTGTGCGGCTGAAACCTTTCCGCCGTACCCTCTCCGCCATAGGTAGGCCTACGATCGACTCCTGATGATCACGGCCGGAGTCGACCTCTCGTCGCAGGTAGCCCACACCGCCTCCTGTGTCATCGACTGGTCCGATGGTCGAGGGACGGTGACCACACTGTCTGTCGGGGTATCCGATGCTTGCATCGTCCAGCTCGTCGGTGAGGTCGACAAACTGGGCATCGACGTCCCTCTGGGATGGCCGATCCCCTTTGTCGAAGCGGTCATGCAACATTCACGCACGGGCCGATGGCCCAGCGATTACTCACACGCGGACACGAAGACGTTGCGATTGCGTCGCACTGACTTGTGGGTGCAAGATCACTTGCGCTTGTCACAGCCACTCTCCGTTTCCACCGATCGCATCGCCCTGCCGGCGATGCGCGCCGCCTCACTGCTGTCGGGCCTGCCCGATCGGACTTCCCTCGACGGCTCTGGAGTCGTGATCGAGGCATACCCAGCCGCGGCCCTGCGTCGCTG
>DASZLD010000114.1:0-13326 GCA_035552655.1 Acidimicrobiales bacterium | reverse complement strand
GCCGGTCCTGAGCGCTCAGCTGCGTCCGACCGCCTGCCGGAAGGCAGCCACCATCTCGGCCAGGTAGTCGGCCGTCACGCTGGGTTTCAGGGTGATGGAGACCGGGGCTCGGAAGTCGGTGACGCCTGCCTCGGCCAAGGCGGGGACACCCGCCATGGTGCGTGCGAGATCAATCGCGCCGTCGGGTCCCTTCACCACGGGCAGTCTCCCTTGGACCTGGAAACCGCTGGCATCCCGTCCCGCCTGGGCCAGGGCCTCGCGTAACCGGGCGATGCCGGCGACCGGGTTCTTGGCATCGGGTCCCCACGGAATCCAGCCGTCACCGAATCGGACCAGACGATCGATCACCCGGTCGTTGAGGGTGCCGCTCACCCACAGGGGTACGCCTCCGGCCTGTAGGGGCTTGGGCATGGAGTGGATGGCCTCGAAGTGAAGGCTGTCTCCGTCGAAGCTCGCCCGCTCCTGGCGCCACAACGCCTGACACACGGCCAGGGTCTCGTTGAGCAGGCGGCCCCGCCCCTCGAAACTCAGACCGGCGGCGTCGTACTCCTCTCGCTGCCATCCCACCCCCACCCCGAGGTCCAAGCGGCCTCCCGAGAGCACATCCAAGGTGGCGGTGGCCTTGGCCAGCACCGCGGGCCGGCGAAGCGCGGCCTGCAGGATCCCGGTGGCCAGCCGGATGTTGGTGGTCACGCCGGCCACGACCGACAACAGCGTCAGCGGTTCGAGCCACATACCGTCGGGTCCCGTGGGCTGCTTTCCGCCTGCGATTCCGCCCACGGTGCTGTCGCCGTAGGCCTCCAGGTTCTCGCCGAACACCACATGGTCGCTGACGGCGAGGCGGTCCACGCCTGCTTGGTCTGCGGCCTGGGCCCCCTCCAGCAGAGGCTGCCAGCCACCGGGATCGGAAGCCGAGAAGTTGATGAGCATGACAGATAGCTGCGGGAACGGCATGGTGTGGGTGGTTTCTCCCCGTTATGAGTGGCGTGCTGGCGACCGGCCAAGCATCTGCCACCGGGCCACGGCTGTCAATCGGGGGTCAGGCTCGATCCGATGCCGGGTCGTATCCGATGCCGTGCTGGGTCGAGGGGCTGGTTTGGATGGACGGGATGAGCTGGACGGGATGGCTTATCGTCGTGGCCATGGATGAGGACGCCATGCAAGAAGCCGTCGACTATGTCGCGGTGACGAGAGTGCAGTCGGCCTATGCCGACGTGGTGAACCGAAGGGCATGGGATGACTTCGCTCAGCTGTTTCTGCCCGATTGTTCGATAAGCATCGACAAGCAGTCACAGGAGCCACTGAAGTTCGTGGGCCCCGAGCAGATCGGGGACTTCATCGGCCGCTCGATCGAGGGTTTCGAGTTCTTCGAGTTCGTCATCCTCAACGCCCATACCGTCCTGGGCCGAGCTGGTGGTGCTCCGGACACTGCGTCCTCCCGCATGTTCATGTGCGAACTACGACAGGACCGGGTCAGTGGACAGTGGACCAACGCCTTCGGGGTCTATCACGACCAGTACCGCAAGGTGGACGGACGCTGGTGGTTCGCGCAGCGCCACTACCAGTCACTGGCCCGGACCGGTCGCGGCGACGTCTTCGCGTTTCCCAGCCATCCCCCGTTCACCGGGCTGATGGCCGAGCCCAGCTGATGCGAGCCGGCCGGCGTCGACCTCAGCTGCTCTTGACCGGTACCCGGCCGACGCCGCCGGCGTAGGGCGGACCCATGTTGCACACGGCCGGTCCGAAGGTGCCGACCAGCCCGAAGTGATTGGTCGGCGAGAACTTGTAGGAGAGGCCGAGGAACTGCTTGTTGGTGATGCCCTCGATCGCCTTCTTGATGGCCGCCGGTGAGGTCGAGTGGTACTTGGTGATGGCGTAGTTCAACAGTTCGAGCGGGATGCTGTCGGTGGCCAGTGAGGTCAGGTAGTTGACGAAGGCGGGATAATTCGTGCCCTTGGCATAGGCCGCCATCAGTTGGTTCTGGACGGAGGTGAACGTCTGGGTCGCCGTGTCGGCGCAGTTGTAGTAGTACGCGCTGGCCTTTGAGGTGAGCGCTCCCATCGAATCGAAGCCGCTGTACCAGGCGCCGGCCGAGGCCAGGATGGTGGGCGACCAGTTCGCCGACAGGATGGCCTGCCAGATGGGGCCGTATCCTTCACCGGCCGTCACCACCAACAACTGGGCGCCGGAGCCCTTCAGCTTGGTGATCGCCGCGCTGTTGTCCACGGAATTCGGTGTGATGTTAACCGTCGTCACCTTGGCGTTCTTCACTGCCTTCTTGACTCCGGCGCCGATCTGGTTGGCGAACACGGTGTCGTAGGGGATCCCGTCATTCAGGATCCCCACGTTCTTGAACCCCTTCTTCTTGATCCAGGCGATGGCCGCGACCCCAGTCTGTTGCAACGACGGGTTGGGACTGAAGAGGTAGGGGTACTGCTTGGCCAGTTGCGCCGGGGTCAGTGTGTTGGTGAGCTCCAGGTTGGCCACCACCGGCATCTTGGCTTTGGTCCACACGGCGAGCTGTTGGCCGGCGGCGGCCGGGTTGTAGCTGGCGGTGATCACCGCAGCATCCTTGTTGGTCACCATTTGGTTGGCCACCTGCACGGCGCTGGTCACGTCGCTGGCGTCGTTCTCGATGTCCAGCTTGACCTGATGACCGTCGATGCCGTTGGGGTGCATCATGTTGAACTGTTGCAGCGCTATGCCGGTCTGGATCTTGGTCAGGATTCCGTACGAGGCCAAGGCGCCGCTGGTCGGGGCGGAGATCCCCAGGGTGATCGGTCCCTTGGGGATGGGGGGGAAGCCCGAACTGGCGCCAGCCACCGAAGTTGGACCGACCACGGCCAGCAACCCGGTACAGAGAAGGACAGCAACAGCAACCGACAGATGCTTTCTCACGGCAGGACCCCCCCGAGTAGTGCTGAGCTGATGCTCACCGGCTGTGTTCAGAACCGGTCGTGTTTCGGTTTCATGACTTCATGACAACCCTGTATCGAAAGTGTGATCCCTCCTCGACCGCAAGTCAATCGATTTCCTTCGCTCACCTGCCCGACGGCAGATCAGCCTGGAGTGGGGCTCGGACCGTCCGACCTGGCCGGAGCCGTAACGTGGCTGTCAGCCAAGGCGCGGGCCGCAACAAACCAGTAGCGTGCGGGCGACAGAATTCAGCGCAGTGTCTTCGGTGACCACGCGCAGGGGGTGTACGTCATGGCTGAAGGTCGTCTTACCGGAAAGGTCGCTTTTGTGACTGGCGCGGCCCGGGGACAGGGGCGCGCCCATGCGGTGCGCCTGGCTCAGGAGGGCGCCGATCTGATCATCTGCGACATCTGTGCCGAGCTCGACACCACGAGCTATCCGGGCGCGGCACCGGACGAGTTGGCCGAGACCGCCACCTTGATCGAGAAGGAAGGCCGACGGGTCGTGGCCCGGCAGGTCGATGTCAGGGACTTCGATGCTCTGCAGTCCTTGGTCCATGAAGGTGTGGCCGAGCTGGGTCGTCTCGACATCGTCGTGGCCAACGCCGGCATCGACAGCGCCAACCTCAGCTGGGAGATCACCTCCGAACAGTGGGACGAGGTGGTCGGTATCAACCTGAAAGGGGTATGGCAGACGGCGAAGGCGGCGATACCCACCCTCATCGCACAAGGCACGGGCGGATCGATCATCCTGACCAGCTCGACGGCGGGCCGGAAGGGCCTCCCGTTCAAGGCCCACTACAGCGCAGCCAAGCACGGGGTCGTTGGGTTGTGTGGGGTCCTGGCCGCGGAGCTGGGGGAGTACGACATCCGGGTGAACACCATCCACCCCGCCGGCGTGGCCACGGCCATGGTCACCGACCCCCACCTGCAAGAGCTCATCAACTCCAAGCCGGAGACTCTCGGACCGATCTTCATGAACACGCTGCCCCATATGTTCATGAAGCCTGAGGAGATCGCCAATAGCGTCGCCTTCCTGGCCAGCGATGAGTCCAGGTACATGACCGGTTCCCAAGTGGTGGTGGACATGGGCAACACCGCTCGCTGATCGACGTGATCGTCGACAGCCCTCCCGTCACACTGCCCACCAATGACGGCGGTCCTGGGTTCGCTGACGCCACTGGCGTGCGCCATCGGGACCGCCGGGCAGCCTGCCCATGAGGGCGGTGCGGAACACCGAGGACGGCGTTCGGGTCGTCGACGTCGATGACCCTTCGGGCCCCGGGGTCGTGGTCGAGGTGTCGTCGTCGAGCATCTGTGGCACCGATCTCGACCTGGTTGCCGCCGGGCTCACCGGGTTCACCATCGGCCACGAGTTCGCCGGGCTCGTCGACGGGGTACCCTACGCCGTCGACCCTTCGATCTCGTGCGGCACGTGCGACCAATGTCGCGCCGGCCACACCCAGCGTTGTGTCGGCCCCCATTCCAACCTGGGAATCTTCGTCGACGGGGGTCTGTGCGACCGGGTCATCGTGCCCTCGGCCAATCTGGTTCCCCTGTCTCCTGGACTACCCCTCGAGGACGCCTGCCTCGTCGAGCCGGCCGGCGTGGCCTGGCACGGTGCTCGGCGTGCCGCCATCGTCCCCGGCGAGCGGGTGGTCGTTGTCGGGGGCGGCTCGATCGGCCTGCTCGCCGTAGCCGCTCTTCGCCATCTGGGCCATGACGTCGCCTTGGTCGCTCGCCATCATCACCAGGTCGAGGCGGGCGAACGGCTGGGAGCGCAGCGTCCCGTCGGTGAGTACGACGTGGTGCTCGAAGCCACGGGCAGCGAGTCGGGGCTGTCGACCTCCGCCCAGCTCGCTCGACCGGGCGGGAGAGTGGTGATCCTGGGCGTGTTCGCCGAGGCGGCCCCGATCCCCGGTGCAGTGACGTTGATGAAGGAGCTGTCGTGGATCGGGGCCATGGCCTACGCACGCCATGACGGTGTTCGTGACCTGGAGGAGGCCACCGCGATGCTTGCCTCCGCACCCGAAGTTCGGGACACCCTCATCACCCACCGCTTCTCCCTCGAGGAGAGCCCGGAAGCGTTTCGGATAGCCGCCGCTCGTTCCGAGGGCGCCATCAAGGTGGGTCTGTACCCCTAGACCGGGATGCTGTTCATGACCGGTGTGGGAACGAGTTCGCCATTGCGCCACTTCGCCGCTCGCTATTTCGCCACCCGCCACCCGCCATATCGTCACTTCGCCAGTTGGGCTGAAGGGAAGGATCACACATGAGCATCACCATCGACCTGTCCGGCACGAGCGCACTGGTGACCGGCGCGGGAGCAGGCATCGGTTCCGAAATCGCCCGGTGGCTGGCCCGAGCCGGATCCTCGGTCTCTGTCGCTGACGTCCGGGCCGACCATGCCCACCGTGTAGTCGAAGCCATCGTGGACGAGGGCGGACGCGCCCACGCCATCGTGGCCGACTGCCGGCGGGACGAGGAGGTGGAGCGCATGGTGCACGAGGCCGCCGCCGCCTTCGGAGGCCTCGACATCGCCGTCAACAACATTGGCATGATGGCCGGTCGGGGCGGGGGCTCTTCCACCACGCTCGACGGTGAGTACTGGCGGGACATCCTCGACCAGAATCTGGTGCTGACTGCGCTGTGTGCCCGAGCGGAGGCCCAGGTGTTTCTGGATCAGGGTCGTGGCGGGGTGATGATCAACGTGAGCTCGGGCGAGTCGACCCGACCGTCGCCCTTTATGGCCGCTTATGCCGCGTCCAAGGCGGCGATCAACCACCTGACCCAGAGCTTGGCCGTCGAGCTCGGCCCTTCGGGCATTCGCGTGGTCGCCGTCGCCCCTGGGACCACGCTCACCGAGACAGTGCGCGAGGGGCTCACCGATGAGCTCATTGCGGCGACGGTGGCTTCGACTCCTCTGGAGCGGATGACCGAGCCCGACGAGCTGGCCCGTCTCACCGTTTTTCTGGCCTCGGATCTGGCCCGTTGCATCACCGGCCAGCTGATCTTGGCCGACGCCGGCGCCCATCTGTCGCGGACCCGCCCATCGGCCATCGGTCGCCCATGACCCTTCCCGCGGGTGCCGGGGCAATCGATGCTCACGTGCACGTGGCCAGTGACGACGAGGCCCGCTACCCGCGGCACCCCACCGGTATGGCCAGCGACTGGTGGCGTCGGGGCCGCTACGAGGTGGACGACGTGCTCGGCAGCCTGACCGTTGCCGGCGTGGCCCAGATGGTGATGGTCCAGGCCGCCGGCGCCTACGACGACGACAATCGATACGTGGTGGACATGGCCGCTCAGTACCCGGAGTCGGTTCGGGCCGTGGTCGTCGTGGACCCTGGCTCGCCCGGGATGGCCGCAGGGATCACCGCGCTAGGCGCGCACGAGGAAGTGAGCGGGGTTCGGTGCATGGCCGTCCGCCCCAGTGCTACGTGGGTGGGGACGACCCGGACCGACCAAGCATTCGAGTCAGCGGCCGACGCGGGGCTGACCATGGTCCTCACTGTCCTCCCTCCTCACCTCCCGTCGCTGCGGCCCGTTATGGAACGGTTCCCCGACGTACCAGTCGTCCTCGACCATTGCGCCTTCCCGACCATGGCGGGGGGGATCATGGAGACCGACAGCCCGCTCCGTGCCCTGGTCGACCTGCCCCAGGTGACGGTCAAGGTCACCTCGCACAACCTCGTCCCCCTGGCCGAAACGGGTGGCGCCCGTCCCTTTGTCGAGCAGCTCATGGGCTGGTTTGGTCCCCATCGCCTGCTCTGGGGGTCCGACTACCCTCAGACGGCCCACACCAGCTACGCCGAATTGGTCGATGTGGCCGTCGAGGCCTTTGCCGACCTGGCCCCGCCCGACGTGGCCGCGGTGTTCGGCGGCAATACCCGGCGTCTGTTCGCCTTCGCCGCCGAGTGACTCAGACTATGACCATCGGCCCAGCCCTGACTCCGAGGGCCGGACCGGGCCCTGAATCCACATGGACCTGATTCGATCCCGTATGTGTCTACGTGTTGTAGAGTGAGGATCGAGTGCAAGACGAGCAGGGGGAACGTGCCGTCTTCGTAGCCAGGGGGCATCCATGACAGCAACCGATGCGGCGCCTGATCAGGCATTGATCGAGCTGGACGACGAATCTCCCGAGCGGCTCTATGAGCTGTTCGAAGCTCATGGCTGGGGCGATGGGCTGCCGTTGGTAGCCCCCACCACCGGTCGGGTGGACGCCATGCTCGAGCATTCGGCCGGCCATCCCGACGAGGTCCTCGCCACCTTGGCCCCCCGGTTCGGTCGCCTGACCCGCCGGGTGGTGGCCGTCAACGCGGTCCTGGCCGGATGCCCGCCCGAGGTGTTCCCGGTCGTGCTGACTGCGGCGCTGGCCCTGTCGCAGCCCGAGGCCAATCTGCGAGGGGTGAACGCCACCACCCACCCGGTCTCTTTCATGACCATCGTGCACGGGGACATCGCCCGGACGGCCGGGTTCAATGCCGGAGTCGGGGCCTTCGGTCCCGGGAACCGGGCCAATGCCACCGTCGGCCGAGCCATCCGGCTGATGATGCTGCATGTGGCGGGGGCCCGACCGGGTTTCGGCGACGCCGCCACCCAGGGTCAGCCGTCCAAGTACACCTACTGTGCGGCCGAGAACGCGGATGAGAGCCCATGGCCGAGCTACCCGGCCAGCATCGGGATCAATGCAGCCAGCGCTGTGACCGTCCACTGTGGGGAGAACCCGCACAATGTGCACGACATGGAGGCGGAAGGCGATCCGGTGACGATCCTGGGCAAGTACGCCTCGGCCATGACCTCGCTGGGCATGAACAACGCCTGCATGCCCTTCGCCGAGTTCTTCGTGGCGTTCGGGCCCGAGCACGCTCAGAGCCTGGCCAAGGTGGGGCTCGATCGCGACGGCATCGCCTCGTTCCTGCACGAGCACGCCGCCCTGCCCCTCCGCGACTTCCACCGTCACTTCAAAGGCTACGGGCGCACGACCTGGCAGGAGCTCTCCGACGAGGACGAGTTGAGCGGGATGACCACCGACGGAGGAAAGATCCGCATCATGGTGATCGGAGGCCCGGGCAAGCACGGGTCGATCATTCCGTCCTGGGGCATGACCAGGAGCGTGACCCTGCCCCTCACGGCGTGATCCCGCGCCGTCGTCCGACACCAGCAAAACGACCGACCACCCATCGACCACGACCGACCACCCATCGACCACGAGACGAGGAGACGACATGACCGTCACCACCACTCCCACCCTGATCTACCGACCCGACGGCGAGCCAGGTTCCGAACCGCTTTCGATCACTCCAGGGCCAACATCGCTCGCCGGGATCCGCATCGGAGTCATGGAGAACGCCAAGCCCAACTCGGATGTGGTCATGGGGCGTGCGGCCGAGATCATGGCTGCACGGGTCGGGGGGACAGTCACCGTGCTCACCGGCAAGCGGCTGCCCAATAGCGCTGAGTTCGACAACGCCAAGGGCGACGAGATGGGCATCTCCGAGGGCGTTCTCCAGTTGCTGAAGGAGAAGGCCGACGTCGTGATCACCGGCGTGGCCGATTGTGGAAGTTGTAGCGCGTATACGGCGTACGACACCATCGAGCTCGAGCGCAACGGGATTCCGACCATCCTCACCACCACCACCCGGTTCGAGCAGATCGCCCGCACGCTGGTCAGCGACTTCGGCCTGCCATCGGCCCGGACCCTCGTCCTCCCGCACCCCATCGGCGGTACCGATCATGAGCGACTGTTCGAGTGGGGCGAACAAGCGGTCGACGAGATGATCATCCAGTTCGGGCGTCAGGTCTAACCGTGGCGGCCCGAGTCGGGCTGACCAAGAGCGATGTGCTGGATGCCGCTGCGGCCATCGTCGATGAACAGGGCACCGACGCCCTCACGCTGTCGCGGTTGGCCGAGCGCCTCGGCGTCCGCAGCCAGTCGCTCTATGCCCACGTGGACGGGCTCACCGGTCTCAAACGGGACCTGATCCTCTATGCCTTGCATCTGCAAGCGGTACGTGTTCGCCGTTCGGTCATGGCCACGTCAGGCCGAGAGGCGCTCATGGCCTTGATGAACGAGCTCGTCCTGGTCAACCGGGAGCACCCCGGTCTGGCCCGTCTCACCTCCTGGAGCCAACCCGATCCGACCGACGAGGTCATGTTCGATGCCCTGGTCGAGGTGAGCGAGCCGTTCACCATCCTCCTGGCCAGCTACGGCTTGTCCGGCGACGACCTGGCCCATTGGCGCCGGATCATCTGGACCTCGTTGCAGGGGTTCTTGTCGCTGGAGGCGGCAGACATGATGACGCTGCCGGCCGACCCCGACCAGAGCGTGCACTTGCTGATGGAGCTCATCGCCGATGGTCTCGATCGGGTGCGCCTCACCGAAGAAGTGGCTGGCGCCTGATCCGATCACCGCGCCTGACCGGATCACCGCTCCTTTCGTTCACGCCGGGGTGGTGACCAGCCGATGGAGACGGGTGAGCGTCATCGTCTTGATATACCACGTGCCACCTGTTTGCTCATAGGTCTCGTGATAGTGCCCGAAGGCGTGCATGTGCGAGATCGGACTGCCCTCCGGCCACCACAGCCGGTCCTCCAGGGCCCAGATGCCGGTCGCCGTGGTGGGCGAGGTGAGGGTGATCTCGGGCATGTGGCCATGGTGGACGGTGATCACCCCTTCGAGGACCTGGCGGATGAACGGCATGTACTCGGCCACGGTTTCGGTGACACCCCCGCCCTCGCCGGCCATGTCGATGTGGACATCATCGGCGAAGACGCCGGCCAGTCCGTCCCAGTCCTTGGTGTCCATCATCCGGAAATAGCGAGCCTTCAATTGCTTGATGGCCTCGATGTCGCCCCCTGCGCTCATCGTCGTCTCCTTGATTCATCGTGCTGAAATTCACGACCTCGCCGGCACATCGCCCCTGAATATCGAGAACCTGAATTCAAGAAACTGAAGTCGAGAACAGAAAGGAGCGCATCACGGCGACGACGTTATGCTCCAGATGCTGACAGAAACGGCGGAATCATGATGGGGCAGTCCCCCTGTCGCGTCGGAGGAGGGGATCACCAGTGAACACGGTCGAGGTGGCAACCGCGGCGTCTGCGGTCAAGGTGTTGCGACTGGCCAGGCCCGATCGGCTCAATGCCATGAGCTTCGAACTGGTCGCCGACGTCCACGACGCCCTGGACGAGATTGCTGCCGACGATGAGTGCAAAGTCGTCATCCTCACCGGCGAGGGACGAGGGTTCTGCGCTGGATTGGACCTCAAGGACTGGGGCACGCCTCCATCGGTGGGTGCCCATGCCCACTTTCCCGCGGGCCAGACTGCGCAGGGCTTCATGGCCAACCTCACCCAGCACATTCGAGCCACCCCTCAGATCGTGGTGGCTGCGGTCAACGGAGCGGCCTTTGGTGGTGGCTTCGCCCTGGCTCTGGCCTGCGACCTTCGGATTGCTGGCGTGTCAGCCCGGTTCTGTTCGGCCTTCATCAAGACCGGACTCACCGGCACCGATATCGGGATCACCTACCTCCTGCCCCGTTTGATCGGGGCCGCTCGAGCGTTCGACATGATCGTGACCGGGCGCACCGTCGATGCGGTCGAGGCCGAACGCATGGGGATCGTTTCCCGGGTCGTCCCCGACGACGATCTCTGGGCCGAGTCGCTTTCGCTGGCGTCAGGTGTTGCCGGCTACACGGCCCACGGCCTGCGGAACACCAAGGAGGTCATGTGGCACAACCTGGACACCAACAATATGGCCGCCGCCATTGCGCTGGAGAACCGCAATCAGGATCTGGCCAACCAGAACGAGGAAGTCCGATCCTTTATGCGGGCGTATATGGCACCGATCCGCAGAACATGAGGGCAATGGTCACCGACGCCTTCGCGGAATGCGAGTGAAAGAGAGACATCGTTGAAGTTCGCACTGCAGGGATTTGGCTTGAGCGCCCGTCACTACCCCGAGATGGCGATGGCGGCCGAGGCCAATGGCTTCGAGTCGATCTGGGTACCCGAGCACCTGGTGTTCCCGGTGGACATGCCCCCGTTGTACAGCTACAACCACGAGTCCGGTTTGCCCCCCATGGACTCGAGTGCCGCGGCCTACGACCCCTGGGTGGTGCTCGGAGCCATGGCCGCAGTGACCTCGACCCTGACCCTGGGCACTGCCGTGTTCATCCTGCCGTTGCGCCACCCCATCTCGGTGGCTCGATCCCTCGTCACCATCGACCGGATCTCGGGAGGGCGAGTCTCAGCCGGTGTGGGTGCGGGATGGCTCATCGATGAGTTCGAGATCATGGGACTCCCCTATGAGGATCGCGGTCGACGGATGGACGAGTCGATGGAAGTGCTCCGCAAGCTGTGGTCCCAAGAGGAGATCATCGAGCACCACGGGGAATTCTTCGATTTCACCAAGCCGATCACGTTCGAGCCCAAGCCAGTCAAGCGCCACGGAATTCCGCTTTTGGTCGGCGGGATCAGCAAGCCGGCGCTACGACGTGCCGGACGCCTGGGTGACGGATGGATCGCCCACAAGCCCCTCCGAACCCGCCCGGCCACACCTGAAGAGGTCAGAGACGATCACGCCACCCTGACCCGGGAGATCGAGATCATCAACCGGCACCGGGAGGAAGCGGGACGCACCGACCGCCCCTTTGAGATCCACGCCGGGTTCACCGGTACCGTCGACGACGTCCATGCCCTCGAGGAACTGGGGGTGACCCGGTACACCTGTGGTCCGAGCCGCAACCCCCTTCGGAAGGACGAGTTCATCGACTGGATGAAGGAATTCTCCGACGAGGTCATCGCCAAGGCCTGAACGGTTGGCAGGTGGCACGAACCGATTCGCCCTGCTCACCTCGGCCGAGGCATCACCTGTTCGCTGGCGCCCCGGGCGCACACCACGTCACCGGCCCGAAGTTCGGCCTTGACCGTGGTCGATCGTTCGCGCCGCTCGTCGATGATCCCGACATAGGTCAGCTCGACATAGAGCGGCGTGGGCTTCAGGAAGTCAACGTGGAGCCACTTGGTCACGCCTCCTCGACCGTGGATCCCCGCCGTCATGGCCAAGATGGCGTCGAAGCCCGACGAGATGTGCCCGCCGTGCACGAAGCCGGGCGGTCCCTCGTAGGCGGCACCGTAAGTCACCGATCCGAGCAGCTGATCGCCGGACGGGCTCATGGTGACCCGCGGGGCGAAGGGGTTGATCGGTCCGATCACCGGATGGCTGATCATGATGCCTTCGGCGCCGCCCAGACGCTGGCTTTGGGGATACCGGCTCTCCTCGGAATGGGGGCTCAGGAGCGGCACCAGGCGCTCGACTTCGCCGGCCACGTGGTCGAGCAGGTCGTCGGGGGCATCGCTCCCGGTGGCCGTGTCGACCAGTTGCCGCAAGGCGGCGGACAAGCGCACGGCCGCCCGGGCCGAATCGGGTGGGTCGGCCGCGGCGGCCAGGGAGCGCAGGTAGGTCTGGTTGACCGCACCGTCCGACGCGACGGTCATGTCCGAGCCAGTCGGCCGGGGCGCATGGTCCCGAGGCCAGGTGCGGACCGGGCTTCGGGCGAAATCATCGGTGAGAGCTCATGTGGGGTGCCATCATCGAGTGACCATAGACAACGGAGAGAACTATGAACCACCCCGACGAGATCGCCGTTTCCATCGATGCCTCGTACGTCGCCACCGTCGAGATCCGGAGGCCGCCCAACAACTACTTCGACACTTCGCTCATCTCCGAGCTGGCCGACGTGTTCGCCCGACTGGACGAGGACGAAGCCTGCAGGGCCATCGTGTTGTGCTCGGAGGGCCGCCACTTCTGTGCCGGGGCCAACCTGGGCGGGACCGGGGACGCTCAGCGGCTCGAGGCCGGCCAGGGCGGCGATCTCTACCGGGAGGCGGTTCGTATCTTCAACGGCGCGCTACCGGTCGTTGCCGCCGTTCAGGGGGCGGCCATCGGCGGCGGGCTGGGGCTGGCCTGTGCGGCCGACTTCCGGGTGGCATCGCCGAGAAGTCGATTCGTCGCCAATTTCTCACTGCTCGGCTTTCATCACGGCTTCGGCCTGACCGTCACGCTCCCTCGAATCATTGGGAACCAGCATGCCCAATCGATGCTGTACACCGGGCGCCGGGTGTCAGGGGACGAGGCGCTGGCCATCGGGCTGTGTGACCGCGTGGTCGAGCCCGAGCTCATCCGGGCCGAGGCTCAGGACATGGCGGCCGAGATCGCCCGGGCCGCGCCCCTGGCCGTGCGGTCCATACGCGAAACGCTGCGGGGCGGCCTGGCCGCCCAGGTCCGAGAAGCGACCATCAGGGAGGACGCCGAACAGGAACGGCTCCGTGAGACCGCCGACTTCACCGAAGGGATCGCGGCCACGGCCGACAGGAGGGTGCCACGTTTCGTCGGCCGGTGACGG
>DASZLD010000113.1:0-1948 GCA_035552655.1 Acidimicrobiales bacterium | reverse complement strand
CGTCGGGGTGGTGCTGGTCCTGCCCCTCATTGTCCAGGCGTTGCCCACGTCGATCAGCGACGCCGTGGCCCGGTACCTGCCGGCCAACATCGGGTTGGTCATGTTCTCCACCAACGGCCTGCCCGACCGCGTCGGACCCGCCTTCAGCCCATGGACTGGCTTCGCCATTCTCGTGCTGTACACCGTGGTGATCCTGGGGTTCGGCTGCTGGGTCCTGGTGCGCCGCGACGCCTGAGCGCCCATTAAAGTTTCATAGGTGACGATCGGATGGCGTCGTGAAGCACCATTCCGTTGAATAGTTCTTGGCCGGCCCGGCCTGGAGATCCGCGAGCGGTCGACGGTTCCGTCCCAGACGGTTGCCGACGACCTCAGCCGGCCGACCTCTTCGGTGCGGTCGGTGGGATCAGGGCGCGGGCGATGGCCCTGGCGATCGTCTCGTAGCCGTTGACGTTGGGGTGGAGATTCGGGCCGTAGGGAGCGGGAGCACACATCCAGGTGAGCTGGCAGATACGGACCACGTTCGTCGGCGCAGCGCGTATCCCGGTCAGCGAGGCAGGAAGCATCCGGTCTGACCGATCCGGCTGCTTCCGGTCGATCTCGAACTCCGTGCCCACGTCGGCCTCGCGTACCCCGACCCGGCGGTACGTGACCCGGGTGGCGTTGTCGAGCGCTTTGACCACCCGGACGCTCTGCTCCGCGACACGGTGCGCCGTGGTGCCACCCTGCTGATAGATCCCCAACCAGGGGTCATAGTGGCCGAGGCCGATGATCTGAAGGTCGGGACGACCGGCTGATTGCAGGGTCCTCAGGATCTGATCGAGCTGTTGGTCGATCGTCTTGGTGATTCGAGCACGGCATCCATCGTCGATCCGTTGCAAGGCGGCCGGTTTCTCGGGGCCGGTCATGCAGGTCAGGAGGTCATCGAAACCAATGTCGACCGTCACCAGCTTGGTTGAGGGATGGCGGTGGAGAAAGTCGACGGCGGCCGCCAGTTGGGAGCCAGCGGCGTAGATGCAGGCCCCGCCGTAGAGGACCTGCCCTGTCGTGGAGCCCGGGCATCCCAACTCGGCCAGTTTGAGGCCGGGCCAGACTGACCGCTCTGCGGCGGCGACATCGTTTGCATATCCCTGGTCGGTGAGTTCGCCCAGGGGAGCCTCAGCGGTTGGTTGAAACCCCACCGACTCGGAGGCTCCGACCGCCAAGTACCACGGTCCAGCATCGGTGGTGTCGTCGCCCAGGTCAGGGCGAGGAGTCTTCACTACCGGGGCCAACGTCGTGCCGGTGGCGAGGACGTCAAGGGCCTCGACATAGTCTCGACGTTGGATGGGGCTGGCGGCACCGGTAGCGGTGGGGCCGGCGGCCACGGCGACGACGCTGACGGTCAGACCCACGACGAGCAGGCGCGTCCACACAGGGAGCCCCCAGAGGCCTTTCTTGGTGTGGGGACGGCGAATCATGGGGTCACCGTAGTTGGCTCGACCCCGTCGATAAGAGCGAATCCCCTGACGAGAACTCCAACCATCACCTCGTGCGCGCCGGCGAGCTCGACCTCCATCGGATGGTCCAGATCGGCATTCGCGGCCCGATGGCCGACCTTGGCCAGGACGACTATTCCCGCCGCGACGGGCCGGGTCGAACAGGTCGAATTCGACGAGCGCGGGCCAGATGCCATTGTGGAGGAAGTGCGAACCCGAGACTTGGACGATCGCCTTCTCCACTGGGTAGCACCGGAACCCAGCGCCTTCATCTTCACCGGACCGAAAGCCGAGGCCTTACCTCGTGCGACGTTCAACACGGCCTGGGACCGGGCTCGATGTGTCGTCGGTGCGAAGCACCTGCATTTCCATGATTTGAGGCATACCGGAAACACTCTGGCGGCATCGACGGGGGCCAGCACAAAAGAGTTAATGGCCCGAATGGGGCATGCGAGTACGAGAGCTGCGCTCAT